>CBINIO010000019.1:0-18045 GCA_966250725.1 uncultured Chitinophaga sp. | reverse complement strand
CCGGTCAAGGAACATCTCGAACGTGACCCCGTCGTGCAGGTCTTCGCCGGGGTGTATCTCGTAGCAGAGGTCTACGCCGTTGGCGTCCATTTCGTTGAGGATGGGCAGCCAGCGCGAGGCCAGCTCTTTGAACCCGGCTTCCACCAGGCCCGCCGGGCGTTGCGGCCAGGCGTAAAAGGTATGCCACATCAGCGCGCCGCTAAAAGTGGCGTGCGCGTTCAGCCCGAGGTTGCGGCTGGCTTTGGCGGCGTACATCAGCTGCTGCACGGCCCATTCGGTGCGGGCCTTGTTGTTGCCGCGCACTTCCCTGGGGGCAAAGCCGTCGAACAGCTCGCCGAAGGCGGCGTTCACCGCTACCAGCTGGCCCTGCAGATGCGTGCTCAGCTCGGTGATCTCCAGCCCCGCGCCATTCACGACGCCTTTGATCTCATCAGCATAGGTCTTGCTCTCGGCCGCTTTTTTCAGGTCTATCAAACGCGCGTCCCAGGTAGGTATCTGCACCCCCGCGAACCCCAGGCCTTTGGCCCACTTGCAAATGCTCTCCAGGCTGTTGAAAGGCGCTTTGTCGTCGAGGAACTGCGCCAGGAAGATCCCGGGCCCTTTGATCGTTTTCATTTGAACGTTAATTATTTTATAAAGCTCAGATGGAACAGGCGTTTCATTTGAACTCAAATTATTTTTAAAAGCCAAACGGAACCAACGGTTTCATTCGTACCATTATTTTAATTGCAAATGGAACCGGTGGTTTCATTTGTACACAATCATTTTTAAAGGACAAACGGATTCCGTTTTTCGTGTTTCTCAACATGCTGCCCGGTTTCCTTTTTGCTCTTTCCAAATCCAATATCCGTCAATTCGCACAAAACGTACCGTTAAATTGTGAATTTCGTCCATTTTTCGGTACTGGCGGAAGATTTTACCACCATATCGATAAATGCCATCCCGCGGATGCCGTCGTCGACGGAGGGGAAATCCAGCGATTCGGGGGCCGGTTGGGTTCCGTCGATCTTTGCGGTCAGCACCTGCGCGAAATTGCGGTAAAGGTTGCCGAACGCTTCGAGATAACCTTCGGGGTGACCGCCCGGGGTACGGCAGTTGTGCGTGGCATAGCTGCTCAGGTGCGGGTTGCCGGCGCCCGCGCGGAGAATTTCCGTGGGTTTGTCCAGCCATTTCACCAGCAGGGTGTTAGGCTCCTGCTGCGCCCATTCCAGGCCGCCTTTTTCCCCGTACACGCGGATCTTCAGCGCGTTTTCCTCGCCCGCCGCCACCTGCGACGCCATCAGCACGCCCGCGGCGCCTTCGTTGAAACGCAGCAGCACCGCGCCGTCGTCGTCCAGCATGCGGCCTTCCACCATTACGTTGAGGTCGGCGCAAAGCTTATCAATCTGCTGACCGGTGATGTATTCCGCGAGGTTGGCGGCATGGGTTCCGATGTCTCCCATACAGCCGCTTTTACCGGAACGTTTCGGATCCGTGCGCCAGGCCGCCTGCGCGTTGCCTTCCCGCTCGCTGAGCTTGCTCAGCCAGCCCTGCGGGTATTCCACCCATACTTTGCGGACCTTGCCCAGCACGCCGTTCTTCACCATCTGCCGCGCCTGTTTTACCATCGGGTAGCCGGTGTAGGTGTGGGTGAGCAGCAGGGTGAGACCGGTTTGCTCCACCTTTGCCTTCAGCTGTTTCGCTTCGTCGAGGGTGAAGGTGATCGGTTTTTCGATCACTACGTGAAAACCTTTGTCCAGCGCCATCATGGCGGGCTCGAAGTGCGCGAAGTTAGGCGTTACGATGGTGATGAAGTCCAGCCTTTTGTCAGCGGGCATTTTGGCTTCGTTTTCCAGCATCGTTTTGAAGTCGGTATAAATGCGGTCGCTCTCCAGGAACAGCGAGCGGCCGGAATCCTGCGCTATTTCGGGGTTGATGCTCAGCGCCCCGGCCTTCAGTTCGATCAGGCCGTCCATGTTGGCGGCAATGCGGTGAATAGCGCCAATGAAGGCGTCCTTCCCGCCTCCGATCATTCCCATTCTAAGTTTCCTGTCCATACTGTAATATGATTTCGATATGATGAATTATGCGGTTTGTGCTTCTGCGTGCAGGTTCACTTTGCTTTTGTTCCTGTACATAAAGAAAAGAACGGCGAACGCCACGATCAGGATGATCGGCATGATCATTACGGTCGTAAGCGTGTCCCTGCCGGCCTGCAATTCGGCCGCGGCGGCGTCCATGCCTGCCTGTAATGCTTTTTCCTTGTTACCGTCGTACCAGCCGCCCATAAAAGGCAGTATCACGGCTACGCTCAGCATCCCCGCGCCGCCCATGATGTTGAGGCCGATGGCGCCGGTTTTCGGGATGTACTCAGCCACGAAGCCGAGCATGGTGGGCCAGAAATAACATACGCCGATGGCGAATACGAAGGCCGCCGCGAAAGTTACGTAACCGGAGGCGTTGCTCAGCCAGTACAGGCCGATGGCGGCGAAGATGGCGGAGAAAAGCAGCATGCCCGCAGGGTTCAGCCGGTGTACCACGGGGCCCGCAAAAAGCCGGCCGATGGCCATGATGCCGTTGATGATCACGAACACGAGGATGGCCGAATCTCCTACCTGGCAAAGCAGCGTGCTGATCCTCTGGCTGGTGCCCAGCTCAGTGGCCGCGGTGAGGAACATGCATAGCACCATAAATATAAAGAGGGGGCCGATGCAGGCTTTCAGCATGGCGCCGTAAGAAACGCCGGAGCTAACCCTTTCCGTTTCGGGGAATTTGAGGGTGGAGAAAAGGATGCCGTAGAGGACGATCGGGATCACCAGGATGCCCATCAGCCACTGCCAGCCGAGATGCAGCTGCTCTACCATAAAAAAGGCGATGAGGCCGCCGATCACGTTGCCGCCGGGGAACCACATGTGAAAGCGGTTCAGCATCTTTGTTTTTTCACCGGAGTAAATGGTGGCTACCAGCGGGTTGCAGGCCGCTTCCACGCTGCCGTTGGCGATGCCGATCAGCAGGGTGCCGATAAAGAGGGGCCAGAAGCTCACGGAAAAAATGGTGAGCGCAACACCCGCGATGTGACCGAAGAAAGCAACATACAGGATCTTTTTCATCCCTACGATGTCGATAAGCGGGCCGCCGATGATCTGGGCAAGGGTAAAGCCCCAGAAGGCGGTGCCGGCAATAAGGCCTAACTGTTCGTTACTCAGGGTAAAGTCTGAACCCCATAACGGCATGATCTCGGCGCGGATGGCGAAGGTCATGGCGGTGACAATTAATGAAAGACAGCTGGTGTAAAAAAGCTTTTTTGGCTGTATCTGCTTCATAGACGTGATTTTATAAAAAATTCAATAGCGTATTTAAAACCTTTAAATTTATAAAAAGTATTTACATATTTTTACTTTTCTTGATGAACAGCTGCCGGATTACTGAATATTTTACCAGTTGCCGGTGTACCGCCCCGAAAAATAAGTAATTCCCGCATTTCCGTCGTGCATCCCTCAAAAATTCCTAATTTTACCAGCCTCGGAAAGCAGGACGGCAAATTCCTGCCACCTTGGCACAACCTTGCAGCCGGGCTTAATATTTGACTGTATTTCACCCGCTACGAGGTTATTTTTATCTTTTGAAATCGAAAATTTTAACATGCTAGGTTTTTTAACAAAGCTTTTCGGAGGAAACAAATCAGAGCGCGACATCAAGCTCCTTCTTCCTTATGTGAAGCAGATTAACGAGGAGTTCGAAAAACTGTCATCCCTTACCATCGACGAGCTGCGCAATAAAACGCAGGACTTCAGGGCACGCATCAAAGCCCATCTGGCCGACATAGACAAACAAATCGCCGATAAAAAAGCAAGCGCCGAGAACGACGAGGACGTAAACGCCAAAGACCTTGCTTACCGCGAGATCGACAAGCTGGTCAAAGAACGCGATAAAAAAATAGAAGAGATATTACAGATCATTCTCCCCGAAGCTTTCGCCGTGGTGAAAGAAACTTCCCGGAGGCTGAAGGAGAACAGCAGCATCACCGCCACCGCCACCGAGCTGGACCGCCAGCTGGCCGTGAAACGCGATTACGTGAGCATCGAAGGTGACAAAGTGACCTGGAAGAACACCTGGATCGCCGGCGGCACCGAAGTGACCTGGAACATGGTGCATTACGACGTGCAGCTGATAGGCGGTACGGCGCTGCACCAGGGCAAAATCTCCGAAATGGCGACGGGCGAAGGCAAGACCCTCGTATCCACCCTGCCCGCCTACCTCAACGCCCTTGCAGGCGAAGGCGTGCATATCGTGACCGTGAACGATTACCTCGCACGGCGCGACAGCGAATGGAACGGCCCGCTGTTCGAATTCCTCGGCATTACCGTGGATTGCATCGACAAACACCAGCCCAACTCCTTCGAACGCCGCGAAGCCTATAAAGCAGACATCACTTACGGCACCAATAACGAATTCGGTTTCGATTACCTGCGCGACAACATGGTGCACAGCCCCGAAGAAATGGTGCAGCGCAAACATCACTTCGCCATGGTGGATGAGGTGGACAGCGTGCTGATCGACGATGCGCGTACGCCGCTCATCATTTCCGGCCCCATCCCGCGCGGCGACGAGCAGGAGTTCCACGCCCTGAAACCCCGCATCCAGCGGCTGGTGGAAGAGCAGAAAAAAGTGGTGAACGCCAGCCTCATCGAAGCCAAAAAACTGATCGCGGAAGGAAAGGACGATCCGAAAACAGGCGGCATGGCGCTGATGCGCGCGTTCCGCGGCCTGCCCAAAAACAACGCCCTCATCAAATACCTCAGCGAGCCCGGCATCAAAGTGCTCCAGCAAAAAGCGGAGAACTATTACATCGCCGACCAGCAGCGCGAGATGTACAGGATCGACGACGACCTGTACTTCCATATCGAAGAAAAAAATAACAGCGTAGACCTCACCGACAAAGGCATCGCCCTCATCACGGGCGAAGGCGAAGACCCCAACTTCTTCATCATGCCCGACGTAGGTTCCGAAATAGCCGAGCTGGAAAAGCTCGACATTCCCGCCGAAGAAAAGCTGCAACGCAAGGACCAGCTGCTGCAGGACTTTGCCGTTAAATCCGAACGCATCCACTCCGTACAGCAGCTGCTCAAAGCCTACACGCTTTTTGACAAGGACGTGGAGTACGTGGTAATGGACGGCAAGGTGAAGATCGTGGACGAGCAGACGGGCCGTATACTCGAAGGCCGCCGCTATTCCGACGGCTTGCACCAGGCCATTGAGGCCAAGGAGAACGTGAAGGTGGAAGCGGCCACGCAAACCTTCGCCACCATCACTTTGCAGAACTATTTCAGGATGTACCACAAGCTCGCCGGCATGACCGGTACCGCTACCACGGAAGCGGGCGAGTTCTGGGAGATCTACAAGCTGGACGTGGTGACCATCCCGACCAACCTGCCCATCGTGCGCAAGGACGCGGAAGACCTCGTATACAAAACCAAACGCGACAAATACAAGGCGGTGATCGAAGAGATCAAAAGCCTGCAGAAAGCCGGTCGTCCCGTGCTGGTGGGCACCACTTCCGTAGAGGTGTCCGAGCTGCTGGGCAAAATGCTCACCTTCGAAAAAGTGCAGCACAACGTACTGAACGCGAAGCAGCACGCCCGTGAAGCGCAGATCGTTGCCGAAGCCGGTTTGCCCGGCGCCGTTACCATCGCCACCAACATGGCCGGCCGTGGTACGGACATCAAGCTCGGACCCGGCGTAAAAGAAGCCGGTGGTCTCGCCATTATCGGCACCGAACGCCACGAAAGCCGCCGTGTGGACCGCCAGCTGCGGGGCCGCGCAGGCCGCCAGGGCGATCCCGGTACTTCACAGTTCTTCGTATCCCTCGAAGACGACCTGATGCGCATGTTCGGCTCCGAACGCATAGCCTCCCTCATGGACCGCATGGGGTATAAAGAAGGCGAAGTGATCCAGCACAGCATGATCACCCGCTCCATCGAAAGGGCGCAGAAAAAAGTGGAAGAAAACAACTTCGGCATCCGTAAACGCCTGCTGGAATACGACGACGTAATGAACAAGCAGCGTACGGTGATCTATTCCAAACGCAACCACGCCCTGTTCGGCGAACGCCTGGCGATCGACATCGACAACTCCTTCTACGAAGTGGCCGAGTCGCTCATTACCGTTCACCGCGAATCAGGCGACTACGAAGCGTTCAAGCTGGAAGTGATCATGAACTTCGCGGTGGATACTTCCATCACCGAAGACGAGCTGCAAAAGTCCAACGTGCAGGAGCTGGCCGAAAAGCTGTACGCGGAAGCCGTTCACAACTATCACCGCAGGATGAGCGAAATGACCGAAGGCACTTTCCCCGTGATCAAAAAGATATTCCAGGAGCAGGGCCATCATATCGAGAACATCTCCATTCCTTTCACCGACGGCAAAAAAGGCATCAACGTGCTGGCGCCGCTGAAAAAAGTGGTGGAAACGGAAGGGAAGGAAACGCTTGCCGCGCTCGAGCGCAGCATTACCCTCGCTTTGATAGACGAAGCCTGGAAGGAGCACCTGCGCGCGATGGACGACCTGAAACAGTCCGTGCAAAGCGCCGTGTACGAACAGAAAGACCCGCTGCTGATCTATAAGTTCGAAGCGTTCGAGCTGTTCAAACAAATGAGCACGGACTACAGCAAGGAGATCGTGTCGTTCCTCTGCAAATGCGGCATCCCCGGCCAGCAGGGCGAATCCGCCGAGATCACCGAAGGCCGTGAGGAAAAGACCGACATGAGCCGCATGCGCGCCACGCACCAGGAATTTGACGACAACGGAGGCGCTCCCGCCGGCCGCGCAGGCGCGCGCCGCGAAGAATACGGTCCCGCCACCGCCGAAGAGCATAAGCCCGAACCCGTGCGCGTAGGCCCCAAAGTAGGCAGGAACGATCCCTGCCCCTGCGGAAGCGGCAAAAAATTCAAGAACTGTCACGGTAAAGACCAGTAATAGATATTACATCCAATGTATTCAAACGGAGTTACCGGGGCAGCCTGCGTAACTCCGTTATCCTTTCAGGATAAACCGTCCGCCATGAACATCAACCGCTATATAGATCACACCGTTCTCAAACCCCTTACTACCGTAGAGGATATCAAGACCCTCTGCATGCAGGCGGTGGAATACGATTTTGCGGCCGTTTGCGTGCCTCCTCCTTTTGTAGCGCTGGCAAAGACCTTCACCGGAAGCACCGACATCAAAGTAGCCACCGTTACCGGTTTCCCCTTCGGCTATTCCGCCATCGAAGCCAAAGTGGCCGAAAGCGTGCTGGCGATCATCGACGGGGCGGACGAGCTGGACATGGTGGCCAACCTGATCGCCATCCGCGGCGGCGACTGGGGTTATCTCGAAAAAGAGATCGCCACCATCATGCCCATCGTGCGGAATAAACAGCGGGTTATTAAAGTGATCATAGAAAGTGGCATATTATTGGAGGAGGAGATCGTGAAATGCTGCGAACTGTACGGCCGGTACGGGGTGGATTTTGTAAAGACCTCCACCGGCTACGCCGAAAAAGGCGCTTCAGTGGAAGCGGTGGCGCTGATGCGCAAACACCTGCCGGCTAATATTCAGATAAAGGCTTCCGGCGGGATTCGTACATTTGCCTTTGCGCGGGAGCTGATCAACGCCGGTGCGTCGAGGATAGGCGCAAGCGCCAGCGTGGAGATCATGAAACAGGCGGCCGCCGCACAGTAACGAACGCCGCCAAACCATTGTGCAATTAAAAGATTTACATATGATGTTAAGAACAGGCTGTCTTCTTCTTTTTCTTTTGTCCGCCGCCGCCACGCTGCGCGCGCAGAACGTCGTTTCCGGCAACGGGAATATCAAAGTGGTGAGAGACAGCCGGATAGACATCCTCATCAGGAAACAGATCTACATCAACAACCTCGCGATCCGCAACCAGCCCGGCTTCCGCGTACAGGTGCTTACCACCAACAAACGCAACGCCGCGCTCGACGCCAAGGCCAAGGTCATGCAGCTGTACCCGGAACACCGCAGCTATGTAGATTTCGAAGCCCCCTATTTTAAAGTGCGCATCGGCGATTTCAAAACACGGGACGAAGCCACCGAGCTGCGCAATAAACTGTCCGACCTGTTTAGCGGCGGCGTGTTCGTGGTGCCTACCATCATCAACGTGTCACCGGAAAAAGAATTAGAATGAAAAACCGGATCAAATCCCTGGCCAGTGAATACGCACCAGACCTGATTGACTGCAGACGACATTTACACTCCCACCCGGAACTATCTTTCCAGGAATACGAAACTTCGAAGTTCATCCGGCAAAAGCTGGACGAATACGGCATTCCCTACCGCGCGGGCGTGGCGGGCACGGGCATCGTGGCGCTTATTGAAGGGAAAAATCCTTCTTCCAAAGTGATCGCCCTCCGCGGCGACATCGACGCGCTGCCTATCGAAGAAGCCAACGAGGTGCCTTATAAATCGCAGCGCCAGGGCGTCATGCACGCCTGCGGCCATGATGTGCACACCACCGTGGCGCTTGGCGCCGCAAGAATATTGCAGCAGGTGCGGAATGATTTTGAAGGCACCGTCAAAATATTGTTCCAGCCGGGCGAAGAAAAACATCCCGGCGGGGCCAGCCTCATGATCCGCGACGGCGCGCTCGAAGATCCCAAACCGCAGGCTATTCTCGGCCTGCACGTACACCCCGGCCTCGATGCGGGAAAGCTCGGTTTTCATGCCGGCAAGTACATGGCCAGCGCGGACGAGATCTACATCACCGTAAAAAGCAAAGGCGGCCACGCCGCCGCGCCGCATCTCACGGCAGACACGATCCTGATCGCGTCCAACCTCGTGGTAAGCCTGCAGCAGATCATCAGCCGCAACAACGACCCGTTCTCCCCTTCCGTATTGTCCATCTGCGCTTTCAACGGCGGTTTCACCACCAACGTGATACCCAGCGAAGTAAAGCTGATGGGCACTTTCCGCGCAATGGACGAAACCTGGCGTTTCAAGGCGCATGACCTTATCCGCAAACAGGCCACCGAGCTGGTGCATGCCATGGGCGCGGAGATCGACATCGACATTCTCGTGGGCTACCCCACCCTGTATAATAATGAAGCGGTGACCGCCACCGCGCGCAAGCTCGCTGAAGAATACATGGGCCCCGGTCTTGTAGGCGATACAGAAATGCGCATGGGCGCGGAAGACTTTTCCTTTTATTCGCAGGTGATACCCGCCTGCTTTTTCAGGCTGGGCATCCGCAACGAGGCAAAAGGCATCACCAACGGCGTGCATACGCCGCGTTTTGATGTGGACGAGCAATGTCTTGAGATCGGCGCCGGTACGATGGCGTATCTTGCTACGCAGTTTAAATGAGCCATCGGCCTGGTATATACGCCGCGCTTTGATGTGGGCGAACAATGTCCGGAGACCGGCGCTATCTTGCTACGCAATTCAAATGAGCATCGGCCTGGTACATACGCCGCGTTTGATGTGGACAAACAATGTCCGGAGACCGGCCTGTCTTGCCACGCAATTCAAATAATACAGCGGCCCCGGCAGATACCGGGGCCGTTTTCATTACTCTTTTATTGTGAGACTTATATTTATTGCCTGTCAAGATAAGCCTGCATTTCCGCGGGCTTACCGTTGATGCTGATACTGGCCAGCGAATCCACGCCGCCCTGCACGATCTTCCCGAAATGGTGCGGCACGTTGAAATAGATCGCGGATTGCCCGATCGCTTCATACCACAAAGAATCCGCTTTCGTTATACTGGACAGCGTGATATAGCTGCGTTCGCAGGAGATGGACAATGCGGGCAGCTCCATATGATGAAAGGTCATGTTGCGCGAATCGCTTGCCATCACTTTCAGCGGCTCTTTCTGCACGGCGGTCAGTACCTCCACAAGCGCCTTGCGGGCCGTAAACGACGCGAGGGCGGGCGCATACAGCCGGAACTGCCGGGTATCGTACGATGCGATGTCTTCCCGGTCGCGAAGCCTGTCCACTTCATAAGTGATATACAACGTATCGCCGCTGTAGCGATCTTTCACAAACCGGTCTATCGCCCTGTTCAGCGCCAGGTGCGGCTTGTTTCCAGGCCCGATTACCAACTCGAAACGTTTTACTTCGTTCTGAAAAGAAATGTTGGAAAACCGGCTGATCGCCTTTCCGTTGAACACCAGATGGCTAAAGGGTTTCAGGGGACGGTCGATATGCCGCGCTACTTCGTTTTTACGCATGTGAAGATTTCCCTTTGCGTACTGCGCCCGCAGCAGCAGGTTAAACACTACCAGCATCAGCGGCAGCAATACAAGGAAACCGAAAAATATTTGGTTGCTTTTCTTTTTCATATCCGATCGGGTTTATTGCGCCTTCAGCTGGCGCTGTTTGAATTTTTCATACCGCGTTTTCAGCTCGTCCAGCTCGATGCCCAGCAGGTACATCTTCCGGAAAAACAGCGGCAGCTCTTCCTGCAGGAACTGCTCCCTGCGTATGGCGAGTATTTTTTTCACCGCGTCGCCGCTCACGAAATAGCCGAGACCGCGGCGCGTATAAATGATGTCCTGCTGCTGCAGGTATTCGTAAGACCGCATTACCGTATTGGGATTTACTTCCAGCGTTACGGCCAGCTCGCGTACGGACGGCACTTTGCCATCGGGCAGCCAGTGCTGCAGCTGCACCTGGTCGCACACGTATTCCGCGATCTGGAGATATATGGCCTGTGACTGATTGAATTCCATAAAAAGATTTGAGGCGTTACAATTCCTGCTCGCGCAATTTGAGATAAGCAAGGTACAGGAATAGCAGCGGGATGGAAAATACGAACAGCGTAAACACCCATTGTTGAGCCGACGGCAATGACACATCGTATATCAGCTGCCCGATCCGCTCCGGAGGCCTGTTCACCGTAACCAGCAGGCTTTCAAAGGGCCGGCCGGCCCAATAGATCAGATCCTGACCATCCGGATGGGCCGGTTGCACGCCGCGTACGGCCATTTTGCCGAGCAGGTTGTTGAAGAACGAAAATACCAGCACCGGCAAACACAACATCACGATCGTTTTTACGAACGTAAGCCGCCTGAACCAGATCGCGCAGAACATTACGACGGGTAACGTCATCGCCAAAAGGAATACGCCCATCATTTCTTCCCCGCCATTTAACAGGTACAATTCGTTGGGATGGCCGAACATGTGAACGTCCAGCTGGTTCGTGAGCAGGTTGCACAAAAGATCAGCGAATACGCTGCGGGGAAAACGATGAACACCATCAGTAGGGCCACCACCAGCTTTTCCAGCGCGGAAGCTGGAAGCATCAGGGCCTGCGTTCTGCCGGGCTTGCCATCGTATTGCCGGAAGATCATGGCGCCAAACACTACGGACATCAGGCAGAGCGACAGCGCATAATTCTCCGCCTGCATGAAGTATTCAAAACCAAAATCCGCATTTGCGGCGCGGAAGACCATATACACCAGTAAGAGCCCGGCGATGGCCGCGCAGCCGAGCAGGTACAGGCGCCGGTTGACGGCGAACTGCATTTTCAGCAGTAATAAAAAACGGGGGAAGGAGAAATGCATGGTAAAAGGATTTATTGCTGGAATACGGAAAGGATCTTTTCTTTTTCGGTCATTACCGCGTTGAAGAACATTTCCATGTCCATGCGGCTTTGCTCGGCCCTGCGGTTGACGGCCACCACGGCGTAACCTTTCAGCCCGCCTTCGCTGTAGATGGGCATTTCCGACTCTTCGAGGCTCATCACCTGCCGGAAGCTCAGCTTCCCGGTAATATCCGAAACGCTTTCCTGCAGGATGATGCGATGGTCGTCCAGTATCAGCACTTCGTCGATCAGGCTGTCCAGGTCCTTTACCTGGTGCGTGCTGATCACGATGCACTGGTTTTCCTGCAGGCTGCCCGCGATCACTTTGCGGAACTGGCGTTTGGAAGGAATGTCCAGCCCGTTGGTCGGCTCGTCCATCAGGATCAGCCGCGCGTTGGTGGCGAGCGTAAAGCTGATGAGCACTTTTTTCTGCTCGCCGTGGCTGAGGGATTGTAACGACTGATGCGCGGGCACTCCGAAGGCCTTTATATAACCTTCGAAGGCTTCGCGGCTGAAAGCGGGATAAAAGGGCGCGTACAAGTTGACGTATTCGCGGACGTGCATCGCGGGCATTTCAAAATCTTCCGGCAGCAGGCAAACCTGTTGCAGGAAAGCGGGGCTGCGCTTCGCCGGCGTATGACCGAGCACGCTGACCTCGCCCGACACCGGAAAACGGAGGCCGCAGATATTGTACAGCAGGCTGCTTTTGCCCGCGCCGTTTTTGCCGAGCAGCCCGTAAATGCGGCCGGGCTGCAGCGCCAGGTTCACATCCGCGAGAATGGGAACGGACCTTTTGTAAGAGAAATGAAGGTGTTGAAGGGATACCATATACGGATAAATTTACAAACTCGATTAGTGTACTATATAACTAGTACACTGTAAATGTACGGATAATCCTGTATTCTCCAAATTTTTCTGCAAGTAATTGTTCAAATGCTATTAACCCGCCCCGGAATATGGGTTTATCTTAGTAAAAATACCCACGCACGATGGTAAAATGGCTACTCACCGGCTGTATCGTACTGGCGCTGCACCGGCCCGGGCAGGCGCAAAACAGGGAAATTTATCTTTCCCCAAAGGGCAGCGATCAGTCGCCCGGCACAAAAGAAAAGCCCATGGCGACTTTACAGGGCGCACAGGAGTGCTGGCGGCAGCTTATGGCGGAGGGAACGGGCGTCAGCGTAACCGTTGTGCTGCAGGGCGGTACTTATTATCTTGACCGCACGCTGGAACTTACCCCGAAGGACAATGGCCTGCTCATTACCGGCGCGCCCGGCAAACAGGCGGTGATCAGCGGGGCCAGGCCGCTGACCGTGCAATGGGCGGCGCAGGACGGCGGGATCTACGCGGCCGCTGTTCCGGCTTCCGTGAAAGGAATGGACAGGCTTTACATCGGCGGGCAAACGCAGGTACTGGCGCGTTATCCCAACTATGATTCCACCGCGCGTTTTTATCACGGCACTTCCGCCGACGCGCTTTCCCCCGAAAGGATCAAGACCTGGAAACATCCGCAGGGCGGCATCGTACATGCATTGCACCGCGCGGAATGGGGCGGTTATCATTATATCATCACCGGTGTGGACGCTTCGGGCAATGCCGTGCTGGAAGGCGGCTGGCAGAACAACCGGCAGATGGGCCTGCATGCGCAGCACCGTTTCGTGGAGAATATCCGCGAGGAACTGGACGCGCCGCGGGAATGGTTTTTTGACGCGGAGCGCCATATGCTGTACTTCAAACCTTTGCCGGGGGAAACGCCACCGGCGCGGATCGCGTACGCTTCGTTGAAAGAGCTGATCGTTATCAAAGGTTCGGAAAAGACGCCGGTGAAAAACATCGTGCTCCGCAACCTGCAATTCACCGGCAACGCACGTACGTTCATGCTTACCAAAGAGCCGCTGCTGCGCAGCGACTGGACCATTTACCGGGGCGGCGCCGTGCTGCTCGAAGGATCGGAAAACTGCCGCGTGTCCAACTGCTTCTTCAACGAAGTGGGCGGCAACGCCGTGTTCGTCAACAATTACAACCGGCGCGCGCATATTGACAGCAATCGTATTTACAAAGCGGGCGCGAGCGGTATCGCCTTCGTGGGTAACCCTGACGCCGTGCGTTCTCCCGCTTTTGAATACAACGAATTTGTTCCGTATACGGAAATGGATCTTACCAAAGGCCCGAAGGGCAACGACTATCCCAAAGACTGCTTCGCGCAGGATAATCTTATCCAATACACCGGCGAAACGGAAAAACAATCCGCGGGCGTGCAGATCTCCATGTCGTCGCGCATACGCGTGGCTTACAATACCATCCACAACCTGCCAAGGGCGGGCATCAATATCAGCGAAGGCACCTGGGGCGGGCATGTGCTGGAACACAACGACGTGTACAACACCGTGCTCGAAACCGGCGACCACGGCGCGTTCAATTCATGGGGGCGCGACCGCTTCTGGCATCCCAGGCGCCAGGTGATGGACAGCGCCACCACCGCCAACATCGGCATCGTGCTGCTGGACGCAGTGGACGTTACCGTGATCCGCCACAACCGCTTCCGCTGCGATCATGGCTGGGACATCGACCTGGATGACGGTTCCTCCAACTATCATATCTACAACAACGTTTGTCTCAACGGCGGCCTCAAGCTGCGCGAAGGATTTTTCCGCACGGTCGAAAACAACGTCATCATCAACAACTCCTTTCACCCGCATGTATGGTTCGACAACAGCGGCGATATTTTCCGTCGCAACATCGTGACCGCTTCCTACAAACCGATCCGGGTGGAAAAATGGGGCTTGCAGGTGGATTCCAACTTCTTCCCCAGCGAAGCCGCATTAAAAGCCGCGCAAGCCAACGGCACGGACGAACATTCCCTGTTTGGCGACCCGCAGTTCGTTCATTTCAAAACCGGCGACTATCGTGTAAAACCCGGCAGCGTAGCATTAAAAATGGGTTTCCGGAATTTCCCCATGAACGCGTTTGGCACCCGTGTTAAAAGTCTCCAGGCAAAAGCCGCGCCCGTGCCGCTGCCGCCCATGCTGTATTCGCAGCAGGCGGGCAAACAGGCCGGCATCAGCTGGAAAGGCGCTATGGTAAAGAATATCGAAGGACTGGGCGAACGTTCCGCTACGGGGCTTCCCGATGAGAAAGGCGCTTATTTCGTGAAGGTGCCGGAGGGGAGTGATGCGTACAAAACGGGCTTCCGCACCGGCGATGTGCTGCTGCTGCTCGATGGCAAGAAGGTGGGGAATGTGAAAGATTTTCTGGAGGTGTATGTGCCGAACGCATGGCGCAGCGGGTTGAAGGCGGTGGTGTTCAGGAACCAGCGGGAAGTGGGGATCAATTTATCCAAATAGCGTTCGGGTGGTTGGGCAAGGCTAGTGAGGGTGTTAATACCTTGCAAGTATGGCTCATCGTTGCGAAGTGTGTTGGTGTGAGGCGAAAAGAGGCCGCCTCATCGAGACGACCTCTTTTCTTTACAAACCTCTAAACTTTTACTTCAGCTCCGGGTAAAGCGGGAATTGTTTCATAAACTCATTCACCTCGCCGCGAACTTTCGCGATCAGGGTCTCGTTGTCCGCATCCATGATCAGCTTGTCCATCCAGTCAACGATCTGCGGCATATGCTCTTCCTTCAGACCGCGGGTGGTAACAGCCGGAACGCCTACACGGATGCCGGAGGTGATGAAGGGAGATTTATCGTCGTAAGGCACCATGTTCTTGTTCACGGTGATGTCTGCCTTTACGAGTATCTGCTCGGCTTTTTTACCGGAAATGTTTTTATTGCGCAGGTCTATCAGCATCAGGTGGTTGTCCGTACCGCCGGAAATGATCTGGTAGCCTTTTTCCACGTAAGCGCGGGCCATGGCTTGCGCGTTGCGGATCACCTGGCGGGCGTAAGCGTCGTATTCGTCGGTAAGTATCTCGAAGAAAGATACCGCTTTGGCGGCGATCACATGCTCGAGCGGACCGCCCTGGATGCCGGGGAACACGGCCATGTCTATCAGGTTGCTCATCATGCGGATCTCGCCTTTGGGGGTTTTGAGACCGAAGGGGTTCTCAAAATCCTTGCCCATCAGGATCATACCGCCGCGGGGGCCGCGGAGCGTTTTGTGCGTGGTGGTGGTCACGAAGTGGCAATGCTCAAAAGGCGAGTTGAGCAGGCCTTTGGCGATCAGACCGGCGGGGTGCGCGATGTCGGCCATCACGAAAGCGCCGATCTTGTCAGCGATCTCGCGGATGCGTTTATAATCCCAGTCGCGGCTGTATGCGGACGCGCCGCAGATGATCACTTTCGGTTTTTCCTGCAGGGCTACCGCTTCCATTTTGTCGTATTCCACGAGACCGGTCTCTTTATTTACGCCGTAAAACAGCGCCTGGTAAAGTTTACCGGAGAAGTTAACCGGGGAACCGTGAGTGAGGTGCCCGCCCATGCTAAGGTCCAGGCCGAGTATCTTGTCGCCCGGCTGCAGGATGGCCAGCAGCACGGCTGCGTTGGCCTGTGCGCCGGAGTGAGGCTGAACGTTGGCGTATTCGGCGCCGAAGATCTGCTTCGCGCGGTCGATAGCCAGCTGCTCGCTCAGGTCTACCACTTCGCAACCGCCATAATAACGGCGGCCGGGGTATCCCTCTGCGTATTTGTTGGTCATTACATTGCCCATGGCCTGCATCACCTGGAGGCTCGTAAAGTTCTCCGAAGCGATCAGTTCAATGCCATGACGCTGTCTTTCCAGTTCCTGGCCAATGATATCAAATATCTGCTGGTCTCTTTGCATGGTGAAGGAAAATTTAAGACGCAAAATTAATCTTCTTCCGGGTAATTATAAACTTGTAATTGATGAAAAGTCCGCTTTGATAATATAAATATTATTCCTAATACCTCTTTACGATTGACAATTCCTAATTCCTTTTTAGGGATTGTTTCAGTAATTTGCCGCCATTATGCAGTGAGGCCGGTTTATCGCAAGCAGTGAGCCATACACTCCAAACCTGTTACATGAAGGCAATAATTCCAGTGGCCGGCGCGGGCACCAAGCTGCGCCCCCATACATATACGCAACCCAAGGCATTGATTCCACTGGCGGGCAGAACGATCCTCAGCATCATCGTGGACCAGCTGGTTGAGGCCGGCATCCGCGAGTTCGTGTTCGTGGTGGGTTATCTTGGCGAAAAGATCCAGCATTACGTAGAAAAAAAATATCCCGACCTTACCACCCACTTCGTGCAGCAAAATTCACGCGAAGGCACGGGCCACGCCATTTTGCTCACCCGCGAGGTAGTAGCGGGCGACGAAGTGCTGATCGTGCTGGGCGACACTATCGTGGAAGGCGATTTCAGGGAAGTGATCAGCTCGCCGCATTCCGTGCTGGGCGTGAAGAAAGTGGACGACCCGCGCAACTTCGGCGTGGCCGAGATCAACGAGCAGCACGCCATTACGCGGGTAGTGGAGAAGCCGCAGATCCCGAAATCGAACCTGGCGCTCGTGGGCATGTACAAGATCAGGGAAACGGAGCAGCTGTACCAGTGCCTGGAAGACAATATCCGCCTGCAGGTACGCTCGCACGACGAGTTCCAGCTCACCGACGCGCTGGAATGCATGATCCGCCACGGCGTGCGTTTCAACGCCTTCAAGGTGAACAACTGGTTCGACTGCGGCCGAAAAGAAACCCTGCTCGAAACCAACGCCATCCTGCTAAAAAAATACAAGCTCTCCGCCAGCCCCGTGCTGCCGTATGAGAACACGATCATCATCCCGCCGGTAAGCATCGGCGAAGGCTGCAATATCAAAAACAGCATTATCGGGCCCAATGTAGCTATCGGCGACAATACGGTGATCAGCTACTCCATCGTCAAAGATTCCATCATCGGCTCGTTCAGCAACCTGTACGAAGTGGTATTAAAGTCCTCGCTCATCGGCAGCGACGCCAATATCCGCGGGCTCAGCCAGAGCCTCAACATCGGCGACAATACGGAGATAGACCTGGGCTAACGGTTTTATCGTTAAATTGCCAGCCTGTAACCAATCACGCGACACATGGCGGCATTCAGCAATCCCATCACAAAATTATTCGGTACCGATTATCCCATCGTGCAGGCCGGCATGATCTGGGCCAGCGGCTGGCGTTTAGCCAGCGCCGTCAGCAATGCGGGCGGGCTGGGGCTGATCGGTTCCGGCAGCATGTACCCCGACCAGCTGCGCGAGCATATCCGCAAATGCAGGCAGGCCACGGGCCGCACTTTTGGCGTGAACGTACCGCTGCTGTACCCGGACATTGAAAAACATATCGGGATCATTCTTGAAGAAGGCGTGAAAGTGGTGTTCACCTCCGCGGGCAATCCCAAAACCTGGACGCCCCTGCTGAAAGAAAAAGGCGTGACGGTGGTGCATGTGGTGTCCAGCTCGAAGTTCGCCGTAAAAAGCCAGCAGGCCGGCGTGGACGCCGTAGTGGCCGAAGGTTTTGAAGCGGGCGGGCATAACGGCCGCGAAG
>CBINIO010000018.1:0-18669 GCA_966250725.1 uncultured Chitinophaga sp. | reverse complement strand
CCGGCGGCGGATTTTCCCCGAATACCTCCAAAATGTCCGATAAACGACCATTAGATATCGCAGTCATTTCCGACGTACACCTCGGCATTTACGGCTGCCACGCCAAAGAGCTCGCCCAGTACCTGGACAGTATCGATCCCCGGATCCTTGTGCTGAACGGCGATATTATAGATATCTGGCAGTTCAGCAAGCGATATTTCCCGAAATCCCATACCAAAGTGATCCGCCGCATCCTCAAAATGATCGGCAAAGGCACCGAAGTATATTACCTCACCGGCAACCACGACGAAGCTCTCCGCAAATACGCCGGCTTCGGGCTCGGCAATTTCACGATCGACAACAAGCTCATCCTCGAGGTGGACGGCAGGCGGCACTGGTTCTTCCACGGCGACGTGTACGACGTAACGATGAAAAATTCCAAATGGCTCGCGAAGCTCGGCGGCAAAGGGTACGATCTGCTCATCATTCTCAACCGCCTGGTGAACAGCCTGCTCGAAAAAATGGGCCGCGAAAAAATGTCGTTCTCCAAAAAAGTGAAAGAAAGCGTGAAGCAGGCGGTGAAATTTATTTCCGATTTTGAGCAGACGGTGGCGGAAATAGCCGTGGACAAACAGTTTGACGTAGTATGCTGCGGCCACATCCACCAGCCCGAAATAAAAGAAATGCATTTTAACGGCCACACCGTTACTTACCTCAACTCCGGCGACTGGGTGGAAAGCCTCACCTCGCTGGAATACCGCCAGGGCGAATGGACGCTCTACCAGCACGCGCATAAAAAAACGCAGCCCGCGGAAGAGGAAGAAGAGACCGGTATGCCGGAATGGGCCGACGTAGCCAAAGTGGTGAACTTCCCCGCGCGTTAGTTACGTTAAATTAACCTTACGGTAATATTCAATTAACGCAGGCTGCGTAAGTTTGAGAAACAAGCCGTTACAACACAGATGAAGACGCTCAAGTTACACCCATTCATGACGGTCGCTTTATTACAGATGCAGATACAACGGTTGCTCCATTGCAACGCGGCGGTGTACATCCGCCATTCCCTCGCGGACGCGTTCGACACGCTGCGCGAAGCGGGGCTGGAAGAAGATACGATGATAGAGCACCCGATAGACGAAACGCTCAGCCTGCGGGAATTTGAAGAAGAGCTGGAAGAGAAGTTCCATTTTTCGCTCGAGCTGTGCAACAGCGAGCACAAACCTTTTACGAACAAAAGCCTGCGGCTTTTCCAGATAGCGCCCTGCAACGGCGGACAAAAAAATAACCAGCCCGATATTTCCGTCGGGCAGCTGCGCAGGCAGCATAAAGCCAGTTGAGAAACCCTTGCCCAGGCCGGTTCTCCGGCACGTCCTACGATACCTATACCCCTTCTTAACGATTTTTTAAACATTTCTTAACAATTAACATTCTGGTAATATTGGCTTAACACAGGCGTAATAACAGGCGGGTAGTTTTGCGGCATAAATAGGATACTCGTGAAACAATTTTTTACCGCATGTTTAGCCTTCTGCCTGTCTGTACTCTATACCAGCGCCGCTTTTGCGGCAGACGGCAGGGTGGTTGGCAAGATCATCGACCAGCAAACCAATGAAGCGCTGATAGGCGTAACCATTATTGTGGAGGGTACCGGAAAAGGCGCCGTTACCGACGTGGAAGGCCGGTTCAACCTCAGCCTCGAACCGGGCAGCTACAGCCTCCTGTTTCAATATGTAGGCTACCAGAAAAAAATATTAAGCGACGTGACCGTAAAACCCAGCGGCGTACTGGAGCTGAAAGTGGCGTTGCAAACGGCTTCGCAGAATATGAAGGAAGTAGTGGTGACCGCTTCCGTAAAAAAAGAGACGATCAACGCGCTGCTGTCCATGCAAAAAAACAACGCCAGCATCTCCGATGGTATCTCCGCGGAATCCATCAGGAAGTCGCCGGACCGCAGCACCAGCCAGGTGCTGAAAAGGGTGAGCGGCACCAGCATACAGGACAATAAATTCGTGGTGGTGCGCGGCCTGACAGACCGTTATAACGCCGCTACCATCAACAATGCCATTCTCCCCAGCTCCGAGCCTGACAGGAAAGCGTTCTCATTCGACATCGTGCCTTCCAGCCTCATCGATAACATCCTGATCTACAAAACGGCCAACCCCGACCTGCCCGGCGATTTTGCCGGCGGCGTAGTGCAGGTGATGACGAAGGACATCCCTAACCACAGCTTCCTGGATATTTCGGCTTCCATCGGCGCGAATACCATTTCCACCGGGAAAGATTTTAATCCCGGCTATGCAGGCGCATACGACTTTTTTGGTTTTGACGACGGCAACCGCGCGCTTCCGGACGGCTTTCCCTCCACTTCCAAGTTCAGGAGAGCTTCCATCGAGCAGCAGGTAAGTTATGCCAGAAAGCTTCCCAATCACTACGGCGACCGTTACGACGGCGATGCATGGCCTTCGCAGAACTACCAGGTGAACTGGGGTTATAAAAAAAGCCTGAAGAACAAAGGAACCTTTGGTTCCATCCTGTCGCTCACCTACCAGAATTCACAGAACATCGTTCATGGCGAACGCCGGGATTATGAAGGTCAGGGGCTGGACTTTCTCGCGTTCGATTATAAGGATACCAGCCACAAGTTCAGCACCAACCTCGGCGCCCTCGCGAATTTCGCATATAAAAAAGGCGGCACCAAGATCGCTTTCAAGAACCTGTTCAACCGTCTTTTTGAAAACAACAACCTGCTGAGGACCGGCTTCCGCGACAACCAGTACGTGGAAGCGAACGGTACCGAGACGGTGATCAAAACCCTGTTTTCATCGCAGCTGGAAGGACAGCACAGGGTCGGGAAAGACGCCAAACTTTCCTGGAACCTGAACTACGCGCTGACCATGCGGGACCAGCCGGACTATCACTATCTTTCCTACGAAAAAGACAGCAGCCTCCGCACCGATCCGAAAGTGCCGATGGAAGCAGTAATCAAGGATACATACCGTCTTTTTTCCAACCTCGAGGAAAATGCTTTCGGTGGAAATGTGAATTACCAGGTGCCTTTTAACTGGATCGGCCAGAAACAGACCTTTAAAGCCGGCCTGCTGAAACAATATAAAACGCGGGATTTCTCCGCCCGCATCTTCCGCTACGCACGCGGCGTAAACTTCAACAATACCGCCCTGCTTTCGCTTTCGCCGAAGCGCATCTTCCGCGATGAGAATATTGGCCGCGAAGGTTTTGTACTGGAAGAGATCACCAACAATACGGATAAATATGACGCATGGTCCGATCTGAACGCCGGGTACTTGATGCTAGACAACAGGCTGGGTGAAAGTTTCAGACTGGTGTGGGGCGTAAGGCTCGAAAGCTTCAATTACGAGGTGAACACTGCGGACTTCTCCGGTGAAAAAGTAAAGGTCAACAACGAATACTTCGACGTGCTGCCTTCGCTGAACCTCACCTATCATCTTTCAAACAAAACGAATCTCCGTCTTTCCGGCTCCCGCACCGTAACCAGGCCCGAGTTCCGCGAAGTCGCCAACTTCTCTTACTACGACTTCGTACGGAATGCCATTATAAAAGGCAACCCCGAGCTGGAAAGAAGCCAGAACACGAACGTGGACCTGCGGTATGAGATTTATCCCAATGCAGGCGAGGTATTTTCCGCCTCCGTTTTCCTGAAACACTTTAGCAAGCCCATCGAGCAGGTGGTGCCGCTGGGCGCTCCCGCGAGCAACCTTATACTCACCTTTGCCAACCCGAATTCAGCGAAAAGCTACGGCATTGAAATGGAAGTGAGGAAGAACCTGGGCTTTCTCAGCCAGGCCGGATGGCTCGAAAATTTCGTGGTGTTCGCCAACGCCGCTTACATTAAATCCACCGTGGACCTTTCGGGCAGCAGCTTCGGCGTAGCCGATCCGGACAGGCCGATGCAGGGGCAGTCTCCCTACCTGATCAATGCAGGCCTGCAGTACAACAGCCCGGACACCAGATGGTCGCTCAACGCCCTGTACAACCGGGTGGGGCAGCGTATTGCAGCAGTAGGTTTTGGCAAAGAGTATCCGGACATCTATGAGAATGGCCGCAATATCCTTGACTTCCAGATCAGCAGGAAAATACTTCACAATAAAGGCCAGCTGAAGCTGAACATAGGAGACATTCTCGGTCAGAAAGCCATCTTCTACCAGAACATGAACGATAGACGCACCTACCAGGAAGGCACGGATAAAATGCAGTACACTTTCCGCTACGGCACGAATTTCAGCCTTGGCCTGTCGCTGAACCTGGGAGGCAATTGATAAACGACTGTTAACAATGAGGTAATCATTCCTTAACACTGGCTGTCTATTTTTGAAACATTACTTAACAATTATAACCAATGAAGCAATTCAAGTTTTTAGCACTCATGCTGGCGGGTATGTCCGTACTTTTCGCGTGCAAGAAATCCGATAACGATGATGATGACGGTGAACCGGTTCCTGAAACGGGTAATGTTCTGAAAGGGACCATCAACGAGAACATGACCCTGACGAAAGATAAAGTTTGGATTTTGAAAGGCTACGTGTACGTGCCGGAAGGCGTTACGCTGACCATTGAGAAAGGCACCGTTGTGAAAAGCGATACCACCGAAAAAGGCGCACTGACCATTGAAAGGGGCGCTAAGCTGATAGCTGACGGTACTGCGGACGAACCGATCGTATTCACTTCCGGCAGGGCTGCGGGCAACCGCAACCGCGGCGACTGGGGCGGCATTGTGCTGCTGGGTAAAGCCACCACCAACCGCGGCGGATCCGCCGTGATCGAAGGCGGCCTGAACCGTTTGTACGGCGGCAACGACGACGACGACAACTCCGGCATCCTGCGTTATGTGCGCATCGAATACGCCGGTATTTCCGCTTTCCAGAACAGCGAGATCAACGCGCTGACGCTGGGCGCCGTAGGCCGTGGTACTACCATCGAGCACGTACAGGTGTCTTATGCGAACGACGATGCGTATGAATTTTTCGGCGGCACCGTTAACTGCAAATGGCTCATTTCCTATGCTACTTCCGATGACGATTACGACTTCGATTTCGGTTACAGGGGCAAAATACAGTATGCCGTAGCTATGAGAGACCCGAAGATTGCAGACTCTGATGAAGGCAACGGCATTGAAGCGGATAACGAAAACCCCGCCGCTAATTCCGAGCCCTACACGCATCCGCAGCTTTCCAACTTCACGTTCATCGGTCCCAACGGCGCTGCGAACACCGAAGCCAAGCTGAATTACGCCAACCGCTGGAGAAGGCACAGCCAGTTCGAGCTGCGCAACTCCATCCTGATGGGCTTTCCCAAAGGCGGTTTTGTAATGGAATCCGACCTCACTGTGGAAAATTATAAAAACGGCACTTCCATTTTCAAGAATAACCTCGTGCATGCGCTTACCAATCCCTTCATGGTGGCAGGTTCCGCTGTGATGACCTCCGCTGAAGTGGAAACCAAAGCCCTGGGCGAAGGAAACATCAAATACAATAGCGCAGACGATATCAAGCTGACCGCGCCGTTCAACCTGGAGGCCCCGAACTATGTGCCCCAGGCCGGTTCTCCCGCCCTCGCCGGCGCGAACTTTACCGGTATGGACGCCTTCTTCACCACCGAAACCTTCCGTGGCGCATTTGGCACCACCAACTGGATGGAGAAATGGACGAGCTTCTCACCCGGCACGAATGCTTACTAAGCGAAACGCCTGTCGATAATTGATTTGCACGAACGCTGCCGGAAGGCGGCGTTCGTCGTTTATTGAAGAATGTATAACATTTACTTAATATGCTAAACAGGTCAGGAACGGAGGAGAGGTTTTATATTAGTTGATAACTGCTTCCTTCGCACGGCTATTCGTGATGCAGCTGATCGACTGGGAATTCCTGTATACTGAAGGCAATTTGCGTATAGAGATCATTTCCGATGCAAATCCCGGCATTACCGATATGACAGGATATTTCAATATTAAGCTAAATAGCTAATTTATAACGACTTAGGAAGAAAAAGCCGGAATTATATCACTCCGGCTTTTTCTTTTTGAACAGGGAGCCTAATTTTGCCGCTTATCCAACAATATTGGTTCATGCTGAAATTGCACTTCCTGACTATATTTTTTCTGGCTTTACTATGCAGCCCAATAGCCCGCGCACAATTCCTGATGGACATGATCGACACCACCACCAGGCTGGGCAAGGGCATGATCTCCATGTACCAGCGGTACGACGCGCTGCGCATCAGCGGGTATATGCAGCCGCAATTCCAGTACGCTTCCGGTAAAGGTATCGAAAGCTATGCCGGCGGCAGCTTTGCCGGAAACAGCAATAACCGTTTTATGTTCCGCCGCGGCCGTGTTAAGTTCGACTACGCGCATTACAATAAAAGAAACCTCCCCACCGTGCATTTTGTATTCCAGTTCGACGGCACCGAGCGCGGCGTCAATATCCGCGATCTCTGGGGCCGCGTGTTCGACGGCAGGTGGGACGTGGCGGCATTCACCATCGGCATGTTCGCGCGGCCTTTCGGCTACGAGGTCAATCTTTCCTCCAGCATCCGCGAAGCGCCGGAACGCGGGCGCATGTCGCAGATACTCATGAAAAGCGAACGCGACCTTGGCGGCATGCTCACTTTTGAGCCGAGGGATAAAAAGCACCCGCTTCATTCGCTGAAAATAGACGTAGGGCTGTTCAACGGCCAGGGCCTCGCCGGCCCCGCGGATTACGACAGCCATAAAGACCTCATTGCCCGCGTGGCCATGAAACCCAAAGCGATCAACCGCCAGGGCTGGCTGCTGTCCGCCGGTGCAAGCATCCTTTACGGCGGCCTGGAACAATTCACCAAAGAGATCTATACGATGGGCAAAACCGATTTTTCGGTGGACTCTTCCGTGACCAATATCGGCAAGATCGCGCCGCGGCATTATTACGGCGCGGACGCGCAGCTGGTGGTTCCTAACCGCAAGGGCTCAACGCAGTTCAGGGCCGAATATATCCGCGGCGTGCAAACCTCCACGCTGCTGGAAAGCGAAACGCCCGGCCTGATACCGGTATCGCCCACAGGCAGCTTCGCGCCGCTGTATGTACGCAATTTCGATGGCGCCTATTTTTGCTTCCTGCAGCACCTCGGCAGCGAAAAACACCAGCTGGTGCTGAAATACGACTGGTACGACCCCAACACCGACGTAAAAGGCATGGAAGTGGCAAAACCGCTCGCCACGCACCTTTCGCGCACCGACATCCGGTACGATACCTTTGGTTTCGGGTACGTGTATTATTTCAACGATAATATGAAAGTGGTGCTGTGGTACGACCGCGTATGGAATGAATCCACCGGTATTGAAGGGTTTGAGAACGATGTGGCGGACAATGTGTTCACCTCGCGGCTGCAGTACAGTTTCTGATCATTAGAAGTCCCTTCCCAGCTCCAGCGTAAAACCAAAGGTGGAGCCTACTTCAATTTTACTGCGCACGTTAATGGTCTGATCGTGCGCTTCCACGATGTGCTTTACGATGGCGAGGCCCAGGCCCGTGCCGCCGATATCGCGGCTGCGCGCGCGGTCCGTGCGGTAAAAACGTTCGAACACGCGGGGCAGGTGCTCTTCGGACATGCCGATGCCGGTATCGGAAATTTCCACCAGCACGCGTTTGCCGTCCATGTTGTAAATGCTCGCGATCGTCTGCCCGTCCTGCTTGCCGTATTTTACGGAGTTCTCGATCAGGTTGATGAGCACCTGGCGGATCTTTTCCTTGTCCGCATACACATGCACCGGCGCTTCGCAGCCTTTTTTGATGCTGAATTTTATGTCCTTCTGTTTGGCTTTGATGCTGAGCGTGTCGAACACGTCGCGCACAAGGTCCTGTATCACGAACAGCTCTTTGTTGATGGTCATTTCGCCGCTTTCGAGCTTGGAGATCTCGTCGAGGTCGTCGATCAGCCGGCAAAGACGGTCGATGTTCTTGGTGGCGTTCCGGAGGAACATTTTGTTCACGGCGGGGTCTTCCACGGCGCCGTCCAGCAGGGTGTGAATGTAGCCCTGTACCGCGAATACGGGGGTTTTCAGCTCGTGCGACAGGTTAAGAAGGAATTCCTTGCGGAAGGCTTCGTTGCGCCGCAGGCTTTCCAGCTCTTCTTGTTTCTGCGAAGCCCATTTCTCCACGTCCTCGCTTACATCGTCGATCGTTTTGAGGGGGAGGATGTTTTTGTTAAAAAAATCTTCGCGTTTGGAGGCTTTCGTCTGGTAAATAAATTTGTAGATCAGCTTGATCTTGCGGTAGATGAAGTTTTGCAGGGTATAGAGGTACAGGTAGTACGCCACGAGAAAGGTGAGCGCAAAAACGATGAGCGTTTCCTTGTACGAGGCGCCGATAATGAGGCAGCCGGCGGCCATCACGGAGGAAAGCACCAGCGCGGTACAGCCGGCCAGCTTTTGCGGCGAAAGATTTTTTGCTTTGAACATACGCCAGCGTTCGTCGTTTTTGTAATTAAAGGAAATTAAGCCAAATTTTTTACTTGCCATCGTTCAAAAAGCCGGGTTCACGCAGAAAGCATGAAAGGAGGAGAGGGGATTTGGGTTACAGTTCGAATTTATAGCCGACGCCTTTTACGGTAGTGATCAGGTCTACGCCCAGCTTCTGCCGGATCTTGCGGATATGCACGTCGATGGTGCGGTCGCCCACGATCACTTCGGTGCCCCACACCTGGTTGAGAATTTCGTTGCGGAGGAACACGCGGCCCGGTTTGGAAGCCAGCAGTTGCAGCAGCTCGAATTCCTTTTTGGCGAGAATGATCTCAACGCCTTTGTACGTTACGGTGAATTTTTCGCGGTCTATCACCAGGTCGCCCAGCAGCATCTGCTGCTCCTCCACTTTGTTGAGCCTGCGGAAAAGCGCGTTGATGCGGCTTACGAGCAGCTTTGGTTTGATGGGTTTGGCGATGTAGTCGTCCGCCCCCATGTTCAGCCCCTCTATCTCGCTTTTTTCGTCGTTGAGGGCCGTGAGGAACAGCACCATCGTTTCCTTGAACTCGGGCAGCCTGCGGATCTCGCGGCAGGTGTCGATGCCGTTCTTGTTCGGCATCATGATGTCGAGCATGATCAGGTCCGGCCGGAAGATCCTCGCTTTCTGGATCGCTTCGATGCCGTCTTTCGCCGTTACCGTATCGTAGCCCGCGCTCTTCAGGTTGTAGCTGATGATCTCGAGGATATCCGCCTCATCGTCCACTACCAGGATTTTTCCTACTGCTACTGAAGGTTCCATCAACATAATTTGGGTTTTAAGACGGCACAAAATTAATCACCCTTCCGCCCTTTCATAAAAAGATAACATTATGTAATTGTTAATTCGGCGCCGCCTTCCGACCGCAAAGTTACGGTTTCCTCCCGCTCCCCGTTCATGCCTGATATAATGGATTTTTCGCATTAAAATAAACTTGCATAAATTGACCGGAATTGTGATTTCGCAATATTTGGTAGTAAATTTGCTATAATCGGGAAGGCGTAATCATCTTATATGAGAAAAATATTACTAATCATAACACTGGGCATGGTTTACAGCGGATGGGGCTACGGTCAGAAAGTGCAGATACCCATCAGCCGGCAGGGTTTTCATGACATGATCGACAAAGAGCAGGCCGCTGCCGACAAGTTCGACGGCAAACTTGACAATTTTGTAAAGGTCAGCGACGACCAGACCATCAACCTGCAGGTGACCAACGCCCTGCTGAAACAGGTGGACGACATACAGGTGGAAATAGAGCTGGACACCGCGCTGGACCATCGTTTGAAAGTAAAATACATTTCCGGTCTCCAGCAAACCCTCAAAGATTACAATTCCAAACGCGCGTTCAAAAAGATAGACGTGGAAGAAGCGCCCGCCATGGTGCATGCTTACCGCGCCATGATGCATGCGGACGTGAAAGGCGAAAGCATTTATCCCATCGCCCGCAAGCTTAGCTTCGAAGCGGGGGAAAGAATGATAGAACCGTTCCATGACAACCCCGGGTATAAGGATTCCCGCGCGGAAATGTTCGCCAAGTATGCGTTCAACAACCTGGAGAATATCATGTCCAAGCTCGGGCCCTATCTCGATAACCCGGTGACCGACTCCGTTGTGGCGGCCGTGGCGCGGAAATACCCTAACCAGGTGCTTACCTACGCCACTTCGTACACGCCCACCGCGGGCGCCATCCGCCGCAATCCGGACCCCCTGGTGCAGCAGATCGTGCAGATCGGCCGCTCCAGCCAGAGCACCAAGCTGATGCCCTTTATCGACCAGCTGCTCAACGGCAGCACCACCATCAGCGAGCTGGAAGCCAAGGTGGCGAACGACGACGATTATTTCCGCCAGATGGTGAAAGCCTCCATCGTGCTGCAGAAAAGAAAAGCCAACGGCGAGAACCCGCTGGGCCTCAAATCCATGCAGGAGAACATGAAAGCCAAGTCGCTGCGGTACATCCGCGAGGTGAACGACCTGCACGAAGAAAGCCATGCCGTCCGTTTCCGCGTCGTGAAAGACTTTACGCCGGAAGAGCTATACTATCTCATCATCAACGGGCAGGAAGAGCTGTACACTTCCAGCTATACCAACGCCGGCAAGCAGGGCCTGTACGACCAGATGATGCTGCGCATGAACCCTTCGCGGGGCGACAGCCTGCTGATGCTCGTGAGCTTCGACCGCTTCAAGAAATTTATCGCCATGGCCGCGGGTTTTAATACCCTCGATCATTTCCTGAAATCCATGGCGCCGGAGAACGCCAACTACCTGATGGTGAAATTCGTGCGGAGCCTGGAAAAAACAGAGGACCTGGAAGACGCCGTGGACGTGGCCAATTCCTTCGGCTCCATCCGCGACCCCAAGCTGCTCGACTTCCTCCGCACCGAAGTGCGCAAGAACCTCGTGTTCGTGACCGGGAAAAAAGACAAACGCGGCATGACCATTTACGAGCTGCTCAACAGCATCTTCGCCGACGAAGGCCAGGGCGGCGACTCCACCTGGGCCAGCGATATGAGCAGCAAGCTCAAGCTGCCGCCCATCAATTACGTGAAGTTCAACGACCTGCCCAGCGACAGCGGGCGCGTATTCCAGCAGGTGTTCTTCTACGGCGACGAAGACGGGTTAAGCTCCTACGCCAGCTTTATGGGCAACTTCCCGCGCAGCGACTGGGACGTGGCAAAGAACAAATACTGGACGACCATCACCTCCGTGAAAGGCAAGCCCACCACCATTTTTGCCAACAACCCGCTGGAGGAGCCGGAAGACAAGACCGCCATCGAAAAGCTGGCCGAATACCTCGACGAGCAGGATATTCATCCCACCATATTCATCCACCGTGGCCACAGCTATCATGTGAACACCACGCTGGACAACCTGCAGAGCACCGCGCGCATCGTGATACTCGGCAGCTGCGGCGGTTATCACAACCTCGCCACCGTGCTGGAAAAAGCGCCCGAAGCGCATATCATTTCCTCCAAACAGGTGGGTACGCGCTGGGTGAACGAGCCCATCATCCGCAGCCTGGAAGACGTGGTGCGCTCCGGTAAGGACGTGGACTGGGTGCATATGTGGGCCGCCCTCGGCAAAAAATTCGCGGCGGAGCCGGCCAACAAGCCGCTGTTCGACGACTACGTGCCGCCGCATAAGAACCTCGGGGCCATCTTTATCAAGGCATACCGCCAGGTAATGAAGGAACAGAACTGATAAAAAGAGGGAGCGAAAAGCTCCCTTTTTGTTATCCGGGATTATCCATTTACTTTTACTGAATGAACAACGGAAAGGCCAAACGTGTATTCGATTTTAGTCTGCTGAACAGGGTATTTTCTTTTGCGGCGCCTTACAAGCGCCATTTTTACGTCTCCATCTTCCTCACAGTGCTGCTGGCGGCGCTCAGCCCCCTGCGCCCGTATCTTATACAGCTTACCGTAGATAAATATATTTCCAGCCAGTGGATGCAGATGCTGGTGACCATCACCATTATCCAGATCGGGCTGCTGCTGGTGGAAACATGCATGCGGTTTTTTTTCACCTTCATGACCAACTGGCTCGGGCAGTCCGTGATCAAAGACCTGCGGGTGGCCGTTTATCGCAAAGTGACGCGGCTCAACCTTTCCTTTTTCGACAAAACCCCTATAGGTACGCTCACCACGCGCACCATCAACGATATCGAGGCCATCAACGACATCTTTTCAGAAGGCATCATTTCCATAGTGGCCGATGTGCTGATGATACTCGCCATCCTGGGCGTAATGGTGTATGAGGACTGGCGGCTGACGCTCATCAGTCTTTCCCCCTTCCCCGTGCTGATACTCGCCACGTACTGGTTCAAGGAAGCGGTGAACAAGTCGTTCCACCGCGTGCGCAACGCAGTGGCGGCGCTGAACGCTTTTGTGCAGGAGCACATCACCGGCATGCTGGTGGTGCAGGCCTTTTCCGCCGAGAACCGCGAGTTCGGCAAGTTCAGGAGCATCAACAAAGATCACCGCAAAGCCAATATCGACGCCATTTTCGCGTACTCCGTGTTTTTCCCCGTGGTGGAAATCATCCTTGCCATTTCGCTGGGGCTCATGGTGTGGTGGGGCGCCAACAAGGTGCTGAATTACGAAGTAACGCAGGGTGTGATGATCGCGTTCATCATGTACCTCAACATGCTGTTCCGCCCGCTGCGCATCCTGGCGGACAAGTTCAACACCCTGCAAATGGGCATGGTGGCCAGCGAGCGCGTGTTCAAGGTGCTGGACAGCGAAGACTATATGCCCGACCACGGCACGCACAGCGCCGCCGGCATGAAGGGCGACATTTTGTTCGAGCGTGTATCGTTCGCGTATACCGGCGAGCGGTATGTGCTGAAAGACATTTCCTTCCACGCGAAGCCGGGGCAGACCATCGCGCTGGTGGGGCATACCGGCTCCGGCAAAACCACCATCATCAGCATTCTCAACCGCCTGTACGAGATACAGAAAGGCCGCATCGCGATAGACGGCATACCCCTGCAGGACTATAAGCTCTCCGAACTTCGCAGCAGGATAGGCGTGGTGCTGCAGGACGTGTTCCTGTTCTCCGGTTCCATCTACGACAACATCACCCTGCGCAATCCCGCCATCACGCGGGCGCAGGTGGAGCATGCGGCCAGGCTCATCGGCATGCACGATTTTATCATGCAGCTGCCCGGCGGCTACGATTTCCCGGTGATGGAGCGGGGCAGCACGCTTTCGCTCGGCCAGCGCCAGCTGATCTCGTTTATCCGCGCGCTGCTGTACGATCCCGCGGTGCTCATACTGGACGAGGCCACTTCCTCCGTTGATACGGAGTCCGAACAAATGATCCAGCAGGCTATCGACAAGCTGATCGCCGGGCGTACGGCCATCGTGATCGCGCACCGGCTGAGCACCATCAGCAAGGCGGACCAGATCATTGTGCTGGACAAAGGGGAGATCCGCGAAATGGGCACCCACGACGAGCTGCTGCGGATGGAAGGGTATTACCACAAGCTGTACACGATGCAGTTCCAGAAAACCCAAAGTGTGTAATTACTACGCTAAGCATTATCGCATGGAATAATATCTTAATGAGAGGAGTTTGATTTTTCCCTAAGACGCTGACCGATAGCTAATTAGCGGCGGGTGCGGCTGCGCACATGATCCTCGTCAGTTTTTTCGTTCCCCGCTACTATTTAATGTAAAATCGGTTACCTTTGCACAAAATTTCAGAAAACGGTGATTTCCTTGACTCGGTTCAAATATAAGCTGGTAGCCCTGATAACGGTATTTTCAATGGCCGTTTCCGGCGCATTTGCTACAGCCAATGAAGGCCAGGACCCCCATGCAAATGGCGGTCACGAAGAAAAGAAAGGTTTTAATGCAAAAGAAGTGATCCTTGGTCACGTTAAAGACGCGCACGACTGGCACCTGCTGAGCATGGGCGACCTGCATGTGACCCTGCCGCTGCCGGTTATTATTTATAATCCCGCGCGAGGCACTTCCATGTTCTCTTCTTCCCGTTTCGAGCACGGTCATGCCGCTTACGACGGTTACCGCATCGTGGACGCGCATTACCTGGAAGCCCATCACCTCGATCACCGCCAGTACACCGAAGGCAAGATCATCGCCGTAGGCGCTGACGGGCTGCCCACCGGTGAAAAGATCTACGACCTGTCTCTCACAAAAAATATCACCGCATTATTACTGGGCTCGCTGCTGCTGGTGGTGCTCATGCTCAACGTGGCGAAAGCCTACAGGCTGCGCGGCAGCCGCCAGGCGCCCAAAGGTTTCCAGAGCCTGATAGAGCCGGTGATCATCTTTATGAGGGACGAAGTGGTGCGGCCGAGCATCCCGGGTGCGAAAGGCGAGAAGTACGTGCCTTTTATCCTCACCATCTTCTTTTTCATCCTGATCAACAACCTGCTGGGGCTGCTGCCGGGCTCCGCGAACGTGACCGGCAACATCGCCGTAACCGGCGCGCTGGCGATCATCAGCTTTATCGCGATGATAGCGGCTACCAACAAACATTTCTGGGGCCACATCTTTAACCCGCCGGTGCCCGGTTTCGTAAAACCGATCCTGGCGCCCGTGGAGCTGATCGGTGTGTTCACCAAGCCCATTTCGCTGATGATACGACTTTTCGCCAACATGCTGGCGGGTCACATCATCATTCTCAGCATCATTTCGCTGGTATTCATTTTCGGTTCGCTGAACAAAGCTATCGGTTACGGCTTCCTGCCGATCACCGTGGCGTTCAACATCGTGATGATGCTGCTGGAATTGCTGGTGGCCTTTATCCAGGCGTTCATCTTCGCCAACCTTACCGCTGTATTCATCGGTCAGGCCATGGAGCATACGGGTCATCACGACGATCATCAATCGACAACTGTTTAATCTTTAATTACAAATACACAATTTCATTATGGCACTTTTAACTGTTTTAATGCAGGCTACTGAGGCTGCTTCTACAGGCCTGGCACAGGCTGGTGGCGCTATCGGCGCTGGTATCGCTGCTATCGCTGCCGGTATCGGTGTAGGTAACATCGGCAAAAGCGCGCTGGAATCCATCGCCCGTCAGCCCGAAGCTGCTAACGACATCCGTGCGAACATGATCCTGGCAGCTGCGCTGGTAGAGGGTGTTGCCCTCTTCGGTGTAATCGCCGGCCTGCTCGCGGTAGTTCTGTAAGAACAAATTGTATTACCGCATCCGGCGCACAGGGCAAGGGATGCGGTAATTCCTTACCATCCGAAGACTAAAAAAATTAAATACTGATATATGGATTTGTTGATGCCTGAATTAGGCTTATTTTCCATTTCACTGCTGATCTTCATCATCGTTTTCCTGATCCTGAAGAAATTCGCCTGGACGCCCATTCTTTCCACGCTGAAAGACCGTGAGGATTCCATTACAGATTCCATCGCCACCGCGGAGCGCGTGAAGGAAGAAATGGCACAGATGAAAGCCGAGCATGAACACGTGCTGGCCGAGGCAAAAGCAGAACGCAGCAAGATACTGAAGGAAGCGAAGGAGCTGAAGGACCAGATCATCGGCGAAGCCAAGGCGCAGGCCCAGGCCGAAGCCAAGAAGATCGTGCATGACGCGTCCGTAGCGATCGAGAACCAGAAAATGGCGGCCCTTACCGAGGTGAAGAACCAGGTAGGCACACTGGTGATCGAAGTGGCCGAGAAAGTGCTGCGCAAAGAACTGTCAGACAAAAAAGCACAGGAGGCTTACATCAGCCAGCTGGCGTCTGAAATCAAAATGAACTAATAAACCGGCTGAATAGAACATTATGCAAAATCCCCGTTTAGCAAACAGATACGCTAAATCGCTGATAGACCTGGCGGTGGAGAAGAACGAGCTGGAAGCGGTGCACAGCGACATACTGCTGCTGCAGGCCATTACCCGCAGCAATGCGGACGTGGTGGCCGTGCTGAGAAGCCCGGTAATTAAGGCCGACAAAAAAATAAAGATCCTGGGCGCCATCTTCGACGGGAAGATCAGCGGCATCACCGCCGGTTTTATCCGCCTGCTGGCGATCAAAGGCAGGGAAAGCGTACTGGCCGAAATCGCCAGCGAGTTCATCAAACAATACAATGCACTCAAAGGCGTGGCGCATGTGAAGCTCACTTCCGCCACCCCGCTGGAGCCCGCATTGCTCAATACCATCCGCGAGAAAGTGGAAGCGTCCGCAGGCCGCAAGATACAGCTGGAGACAGCCGTGAATCCCGACCTGATCGGCGGCTTTGTGCTGGAAACCGGCAACGAGCTGTTCGACGCGTCCGTGCTCCGCGACCTGATGGACATCAAGAAACAGTTCCTTAAGAACATCTACGTGTCCGACATCAGATAAGCATTTAACAGCAGCCGCTGCGTACACGCAAAGCTGTTGTCGTTATATTTTAGTTTAAACCTTAACGACTTTTTTAAAAAAACATAACAATGGTTGACATTAAGCCAGATGAAATTTCGGCGATATTACGCCAGCAACTGAGCAACTTCAATGCCTCCGCTGAACTCGAAGAAGTAGGTACCGTACTGTCCGTAGGCGACGGTATCGCCCGTGTATACGGTCTTAACAACGTACGCTCCGGTGAGCTGGTTGAATTCGAGAACGGTGTGAAAGCGATCGTACTGAACCTTGAGGAAGATAACGTGGGTGTGGTATTGATGGGTTCTTCCAACGGTATCAAAGAAGGCGCAACCGTACGCCGCACCAGGCAGATCGCTTCCATCAAAGTGGGCGAAGGCATGGTAGGCCGTGTGGTGAACACGCTCGGCGAACCTATCGACGGTAAAGGCCCCATCACTGGCGAATTATATGAAATGCCCCTGGAGCGTAAAGCCCCGGGCGTAATCTACCGCGAACCCGTAAAGGAACCGCTGCAGACCGGTATCAAGGCCATCGACGCCATGATCCCCATCGGCCGCGGCCAGCGTGAGCTGGTGATCGGCGACCGCCAGACCGGTAAAACCGCCATCTGCGTAGACGCCATCATCAACCAGAAAGAATTTTACGAAGCCGGCAAACCGGTTTACTGCATATACGTAGCCATCGGCCAGAAAGCATCCACCATCGCAGGTGTGATGAAAACCCTGGCGGACAACGGCGCGCTTGCCTACACCATCATCGTGGCGGCATCCGCATCCGACCCGGCTCCGCTGCAGTTCTACGCTCCGTTCGCCGGCGCCGCCATCGGCGAGTTCTTCCGCGATACGGGCCGTCCCGCGCTGATCATCTACGATGACCTGTCCAAACAGGCCGTAGCTTACCGCGAGGTGTCCCTGCTGCTGCGCCGCCCTCCCGGCCGCGAAGCATATCCCGGCGACGTATTCTACCTGCACAGCCGCCTGCTCGAACGCGCGGCGAAGATCATCGCGAAAGACGAGATCGCGCAGCAGATGAACGACTGCCCCGAATCCATCAAACACCTGGTGAAAGGCGGCGGTTCGCTGACGGCGCTCCCGATCATCGAAACACAGGCCGGCGACGTATCCGCATACATCCCGACCAACGTGATCTCCATCACCGACGGCCAGATATTCCTGGAAGGCAACCTGTTCAACGCAGGTATCCGCCCGGCGATCAACGTGGGTATCTCCGTAAGCCGCGTAGGCGGTAACGCGCAGATCAAATCCATGAAAAAAGTATCCGGTACCCTGAAGCTGGACCAGGCGCTGTATCGCGAGATGGAAGCGTTCTCCAAATTCGGCGGCGACCTCGACGCGGCTACCAAATCCGTACTGGACAAAGGCGCCCGCAACGTGGAGATCCTGAAACAGCCGCAGTTCAGCCCGTACAGCGTGGAAAAACAGGTAGCGATCATCTACCTGGGCACCAACGGCCTGCTGCGCGAAGTACCGGTGAAGAACACCCGCGCTTTTGAAGATGCTTTCCTGCATGAAATGGAAGTGCGTCTGCCGGAAGTGCTGGGCGAGTTCAAAAAAGGCAACCTGCCTGAAGACGGCCTCAAGAAAATGGTGGCGCTGGCAGATGAGCTGAAGCCGAGGTTTGCTTAATAGCGATACGCTTTAAATAATAAAGGCCTTCCGTGTAAGCGGAAGGCCTTTTGTTTTGGTAGAGGTGTTAACACCTGTTGGGAGGGAAATCTTCGTGCAGATTTTGAGGTGTTCATTTTGTTCATTTTTGATGGAGGTGTTAACACCTTTTTCCCAAAACACTTTTCATTCCACATATACACGAAATACGTCCAGAGCCGTTAACACTTTCCTCCAAACGCATCCTCCATTTTCACCGCCTTTTTACCCCCATTCACCGAAAACTCAATTCCATAACCATTTGATTATGAATCGCCACTCTCTCCCAACCCCTCCCTCACACCCGTCGCCCCTTTGGTTTATACCATAAACTAGTCTACTTTTGAATCACCATTTAACCTGACTATATGCTCAAGCCACTCTACCTCCTGTTAGCACTCCTCGTCCCCCTGCTCGCGCAGGCCCAAACCACCGTCAAAGGCCGCATCACCGACGTGAAAAAACGCCCGATCGCCGGTGTGAACATCGCCATTAAAGGTTCGTACGACGGCGCCACCTCCGCCAAAGACGGCAGCTTTTCCTTCACCACGTCCGCCACCGGAGAACGTATCCTCACGGCCTCGCTCACCGGCTACCAGACGCTCGAAATAAAAGCGGTGCTCGGCCCCGGCCAGCCCGATATGATCCTCGTGCTGAAAGAAACGGT
>CBINIO010000017.1:0-18819 GCA_966250725.1 uncultured Chitinophaga sp. | reverse complement strand
CGCGGTGCGCGAGATGATCTCCGCCGAGCCGGAGGTGAACCACCAGATCGCCGAGACCAACCTGCGGAACACCCGGCAGATACAAAAGATCGCAGATGAAAAATTCGCGCTGGGGAAAATATCCCGCAACGAAATATTACAATTGCAGCTGGAATCGCTGAAAGCGGAAAAATCCGTCGGCGCCGCCAAACGCGATATGGAAATTGCCGGTCTCAACCTGCGCGCCTACACCGGTCTGCAGCAGGCGGAAAACATCATGCTGGCGCTGCCGCCCGCCGTCATCAACATGACCGTGGAAGCAAGCCGGGTGCTGGAGGAAGCCTTCGCCAACACCGCGGAATCGATCGGCTACCTCCGCCGCATCCAGGAAGCAAAACGCGACGTCGCCAAGGCCCGCGGCGAAACCGGGCTGAACGCCACGCTGAACGCGAACCTGGGGTATACGAACACTGCGCCTACCGTGCCCAAAGTGTACAGCAACCCGCAGAACCAGCAACTGGTGGAGATCTCGTTTTCCATCCCCATCCTCGACTGGGGCCGTTCCCGCTCCCGCACCAAAACCGCGGAAGCCAACCTGGAATTTTCGCAGTACGAGGTGGAGCAGGATAAACAAAACTTCATGCAGGCCGTTACCACACAGGTTACGCTGTTCGATATGATGAAGGACCAGGTGCAATTGAGCGCGCATGCGGACAGCATCGCGTCGGAGAAATACGAGATCGCGCAGAACCGTTACGTGCTGGGCGACCTGGGCATCACCGACCTCAGCATCGCCTTCGCGGAAAAAGACCAGGCCAAACGCGATTACATACTGGCCTTGCGCGGCTTCTGGGGCGCCTATTACGAATTACGCTATTTATCCCTCTACGATTTTGAACAAAATAAAAAGATCACGTATGATACATTTGCAGAACATTAAAAAAGTATACCGTACCGACACGGTGGAAACGCATGCCCTCAGCGACATCAACCTCGAAATAGCCAAAGGCGAGTTCCTTTCCATCATGGGGCCTTCCGGCTGCGGCAAAAGCACGCTGCTGAACATCATGGGCCTGCTGGACGAACCCAGCGGCGGCAGCATCCGCATCGGCGGCAGCACGGCCGGCAATCTTTCGGACAAACAGCTCGCCCGCTTCCGCAACCGTACCATCGGTTTTATTTTCCAAAGCTATCACCTCATCAACGACCTGCGCGTGCTGGACAACGTGGAGCTGCCGCTGCTTTACCGCAAAAGCTCCGCCAAAGAAAGAAAACAGCTGGCGCTGGAAGCGCTGGAAAAAGTAGGGCTCAGCAACCGCACCAAACATTTCCCCACACAGCTTTCCGGCGGGCAGAAACAACGCGTCGCCATCGCAAGGGCCATTGTAGGGAAACCGGAGATCATCCTCGCGGACGAGCCGACCGGCAACCTGGACAGCGCCATGGGCAACGACGTAATGGAAATACTCGTGCGCCTCAACAAAAACGAAGGCACCACCATCGTGATGGTGACCCACGACGAAAACATGGCCCGCAAAACGCACCGGCTCGTGCGTTTGTTCGACGGATCACAGGTGCAATAACCCATAAACATTTCCCATGCTCAAAAATTATTTCAAGATCGCGATCGCCGTGCTGAAACGAAGAAAATTCTTCACGTTCATCAGCCTGTTCGGCATCAGCTTTTCCCTGACCATCATCATGGTGCTTACCGCGTTCTCCGATCACCTGGTGGATGCCTCCTACCCGGACGGCCGCCGCGACCGCAACCTGTATGTAAGCATGATGCGGCTGAACGGCGAAAAAAACGGGTTCCAGCAGAATGGCCCGCCCAGCTTCTATTTTCTCGACCACTACGTGAAAAAAATGAAAACGCCGGAAAGGGTCGCCATCAATTCTTTTCACAAACCCACCAATACCTATATCAATAACAAAAAACTCACCATCGATCAGAAATTCACCGACGACATGTTCTGGGAAGCGCTGGATTTCGAGTTCCTCGAAGGCAAGCCTTATACCAAGCAGCAGATCGACAACGCGGAAAAGGTGACCGTGATCTCCGAAAACGTACGCAAAAAGTATTTTGGCGACCTGCCTTCCGTGGTGGGCCGGTACATTGAAACGGACAACGTGCGGTACCGCGTGTGCGGTGTCGTGAAAAGCGTGCCCATCACCCAGTTCACCACTTACGGCGACATGTACGTTCCGCATACGCTCGACAAAAAAGACCCGCACGACAAAGGGCTGAACGGCGAATACTTCGCCATCCTGCAGGGAAAGGACGCTTCGTCGCTGCCGGCCATGGCCGCGGAATACGACGACGTGATCCGCCGGCTGCCGGTAGACACCAGCCGCTACGACAAAATTTCCAGCCGCGCGGACAAGTACGTTGCCAGCTATACGCGCCTGTTCATGGGCGACCAGGACAACTCGGGCCTGAACACCCTCATTTTGTACACGGGTCTTGTGCTGTTGTTTTTCCTCCTTCTGCCTACCCTCAACCTCGTGAACATCAACATCAGCAGGATCATGGAACGCTCGTCGGAAATAGCGGTGCGAAAGGCTTTCGGCGCTTCTTCCGGCACGCTGGCCGTGCAGTTCATCGTGGAAAACCTGATACTGACGGTTATCGGCGGGCTTATCGGCGTCATTTTATCCCTGGTCGTGCTTGCCGTGTGGAACAACTCCGGCGTGCTGGAGGACGTATACCTGTACCTTAACTACAAGGTGCTCGTCATCAGCCTGCTGGTATGCCTGGTATTCGGCCTGATGTCCGGCGTATACCCGGCCTGGCGCATGAGCCGGCTGCATGTGGTCACCGCATTAAAAAACTATTAAACCGATCGTATGCTCAAACATTTATTTACGCTGATCTGGAACAAGAAAAAACAGCATGCCCTGCTGGTGCTGGAAATGATCGTTTCGTTCATGGTGCTGTTTGCCGTGTTCACGCTGATCGTGTATTATTATACCAATTACCGGCGGCCGATGGGTTTCCGGTACGACAATGTGCTGGCCGTATCCTACTTCAGCCCGCCCGGCGGCACTGACAGGGATTCGCTTTACCGGGTATTTCAGACGCTGCGGCAAAGCGTGACGTCGATGCCCGAAGTAAAGGAAATGTCCTACGTCAGCAGCAACAGCCCTTTTTCCATGAATACCAGCGGCAGCAACATCACGCACAACGGCGTGACCGCGATGGTCAATTATTACTCGACGGACGATCATTTCGCCAAAGCCGTAGAAGCCGCCATGCTGGAAGGCCACTGGTTCAACGCCAACGACGCGCTGGGCAAATCACCGCCGCTGGTGATCAATGACGTGCTGAAAGAAAAGTTCTTTCCCAACGAGAACGCCACCGGCAAAACGCTGGAGATCGGCGGCGAGCAACGCGTGATTACCGGCGTGGTGCGGACCCTCAAAGACAAAGGCGACTACGCCCCGCTGAAACCGGGCATCTACCGGCGGATGGACGACAGCTCGTTCATGAACCGCATCCTGGTTTCTTACGACCTCTCCGCCGACGCCGGTTTTGAAAGCAGGCTGTTCAAGACCTTCAGCGGCGTGCTCAAAACTTCCACGATAGAAATAGAACGCCTGACCGAAAAACGCGTCGCCATGAACAACACCACGCTCATTCCCATGATCGTGCTGCTGGTGGTGGGCGGTTTCCTGATCGTGAACGTGGCGCTGGGCATCTTTGGCGTGCTGTGGTACAACGTAAGCCGGCGGAAAACGGAGATCGGGCTGCGCCGCGCAATCGGCGCCACCGGCGGCGGCATTTCAGGGCAGATCGTCAGCGAAACGCTGGTGCTGTCTACCTTCGCGCTTGTCATCGGCGTGTTTTTCGCGGCGCAGTTCCCGCTGCTGAACCTGTTCGACATGCCGGCCGGCGTGTATATCGCCGCTATCGTACTCTCCGTATTGTTCATTTACCTGCTCACCGCCATCTGCGCGTTCTACCCGGGCAGGCAGGCGGCGCAGATTTACCCGGCCGTGGCTTTGCACGAAGATTAATATTACATTTACGACCGTATGATCCTGATCATAGACGACGATAACGCAGTAAAAACATCCCTGTTGCTCCTGCTCCGGCAGGAAGGGTACGAAGCGGCCGCCGCGGGCAGTCCCGCCGAAGCCATGGCGGCCATCCGGCAAACGCGGCCAGGCCTTGTATTGCTCGATCTCAATTTTTCGCTGGGCACCTCCGGGCAGGAAGGCATGGCGCTGCTGCGAGAGATCAAACAGTTCGACAACACCATTCCCGTCATACTCATCACCGGCTGGGGCAGCATAGAGCTGGCCGTGCAGGGCATGAAGCTCGGCGCGAACGATTTTATCACCAAGCCCTGGAGCAACGACAACATCCTGCAATCCGTCAAAACGCTGCTTGACCTGCAGGATAAAAAAGTGTCCACGCAAAGCCGCAAGCAGCTGGACAGAACATTCGATTTTTCGCATATCATCGGCGAAGATCCCGCCGTGCTGCGCATACTGGAAACCATCGGCCGCGTGGCCGGCACTGACGCGTCCGTGCTCATCACCGGCGAAAGCGGCACCGGCAAGGAACTGATCGCCGAGGCCATTCACCGCAACAGCCAGCGGCGCAACAAACCATTCGTAAAAGTGAACCTGGGCGGCATTTCCACCACCCTGTTCGAAAGCGAGATGTTCGGCCACCTCCGCGGCGCCTTTACCGACGCGCGTTACGACCGCACCGGCCGTTTCGAGATGGCGAACAAAGGAACCATTTTCCTCGACGAGATCGGCGACCTCGACGGCGGCAGCCAGGTGAAATTGCTGCGCGTATTGCAGGACAGGACCTACGAGGTGCTGGGCAGCAGCCGCACCAAAACGGTGGACGTGCGCGTGGTATGCGCCACCAACAAAAACCTGCACGAAATGGTGGCGGAAGGCGCTTTCCGGGAAGACCTGCTGTACCGCATCAATCTCATTACGCTGCACCTGCCGCCGCTGCGCGAGCGGCCCAAAGACATCCCGCTGCTGGTGAACAGCTTCATCCGCAACCTCCGCGAGATCTACAACCGGCCGCAGCTCAGCGTTACAAAGGAAGCCATGAAATGGCTCCAGCAGCTGCCTTTGCCCGGCAACATCCGCCAGCTCAAAAACCTGACGGAACGCACCATACTCGTGAACCATACCGACGAACTGGACATTCCGCATTTCCGCTCGCAGCTGGAGCTTTCGCCCGTTAAAAAAGGACAGCTGCAGCTGCCCGGCGTGGGCACCGTAACGCTGGAAGAGCTGGAAGTGGAAATGATCCGCAAGGCCATGGGCTTCCACCAGAACAGGATCGCCAAAGCCGCCGCCTCGCTGGGCATTACGCGCAGCGCGCTGTACCGCAGGCTGGAAAAATATAACATCCCGTATGATGAAGCTGAGGACTAAATACCTGCTGTTCGTGATCATCCTGCACGGCGTGGCGCTCACGCTCACGTATTTTATTTTCAGCGACAACCGCTGGCTGTTCCTCGGTTCGGAAATATTCATCGGCGTATCGCTGTGGATATCGTGGCGGCTTTACCGGCAGCTGATCGCGCCGCTGAAATTATTGATGCGCGGCGTGGAAGCCATCCGCGACAAGGATTTCAACGTACGTTTCCTCACCACCGGCAAATACGAAATGGACCAGCTGATCGGCGTGTACAACCAGATGCTCGACCAGCTGCGGAAAGAACGAACGTTACAGGAACAGCAGCATTTTTTCCTGGAAAAGCTCATTCAGACCTCGCCCACCGGCATCATCGTGCTGGACTACGACGGGCAGCTGCAGCAGACCAACCCGCGCGCGCAGCAATTGCTGGATACGGTGCCTTCCCTGCTGAACGATGTGCAGGCGCTCAAACCCGGCGAATCGCGGAGCCTGTCCGTCAACGGCGTGAACACGTACAAGCTGCAAAAGTCCTATTTTATCGACCGCGGTTTCCCGCGGCATTTTGTGATGGTGGAAGAGCTGACGGCGGAAATACTCGCCGCGGAAAAGAACGTGTACGGCAAGGTGATCCGCATGATGGCGCATGAGGTGAACAACACCATCGGTCCCGTCAACTCGATCATCGCTTCCACCCTCAAAGGCCAGCCGCTGGACGCGCAGCACCAGTCAGCGCTTGAAGTGGCTGCCGAACGCAACCAGCATCTCAACCGCTTTATGCGCAACTTCGCCGATCTCGTGAAGCTGCCGCCGCCCGACCACAAACGCCTCGATCTTGCCGCGCGCGTGCGGCAGGTGACGGAGCTGATGACCCTGCAGGCCGCGGAAAAACAGATCAGTTTTCATTTTCAATTCCCCGCACAACCCGTATGGGTGCAGGCGGACGCGCAGCAGCTCGAGCAGGCGCTGATCAACATCGTCAAAAACGGCATGGAAGCCATCGGCGCGAACGGCGACGTAACCTTCACCATCGGCGCACAGGAGCTGGTGATCGCGGACACCGGCGGCGGCATCCTGGAACCGGCCAGCCTCTTCTCCCCTTTTTACAGCACCAAACCCGACGGGCAGGGCATCGGTCTTACGCTCGTGCGCGAGATATTCCTGCACCACGGCTGGGATTTTTCGCTAAAGACATATGGTGAAAAAGATACCCGCTTCACGATCCGTTTCAGGTAAAGGCAAATTATATTTATCTTTAGCGCAAAGGCAGGCCCATGGAACCCGTGACCGTACAAACACTCCAGTCATTCAACTTACTTAAGGACGTACCCGAAGACCAGCTGCAGTGGCTGATCGACAATTGCGAGCGCGAAAGCAGGCCGGAAGGCGATCTTATTTATAAACCCGATGTTCCGCTCCGGGGCATTCATTTTATACTGAAAGGCGCCATAGAATTTTACCGCTTGCAGAACGGCAACAAACAAGTGATCGCCGACATCGGCAGCCGGCAGGTGACCGGTCTGCTCCCTTTTTCGCGGGCCAATCTTTCACTCGGCTTTACCGTATGCAAATCCGACGTGGACATGCTCGTGCTGCCCAAACCGCTTATCAGGAAGATGATAGAGCGGCATTACGAGCTGACGCAGGTGCTGGTGATGGCGATGATCAACCGCGTGCGCGAGCTGACCGCGCAGGCGCAGCAAAACGAAAAGATGATGGCGCTGGGCAAGCTGGCCGCCGGTCTCGCCCACGAGCTGAACAATCCCGCCGCCGCCATCGTGCGCGGTTCCAGCACTTTGAAACAACATTTGCAGCTTTTCCCCGAAACCTTCAAAAAACTGATCTCCGTGACCATGACGGAAGAGCAGGTGGACCTGGTGAGCGGGAAAATGATGAACGCCATCAACCGGCAGCGGCAGCATCTCGGCCTCATGGAGCGCAGCGCCTGGGAAGACGATGTGAGCGACTGGCTGGACGATCACGACATCGAAGATCCCTGCGACATCCCGGTGAATTTCGCGGAGTTCGGTCTTACCGTCGGCGATCTCGACGAGCTGGCCAGACAGGTGCCCGCCGAATACCTCGAGACCGTGCTCATCTGGATCAACAACAACCTGACCACCGAAAGAATGGTGGCTGACATACAGGAAGCCTCGCAGCGCATTTCCGAGCTGGTGAAAAGCGTGAAGATATTCACCCATATGGACGGCGGCGCCGACAAACAGTACATCGACATCCACACCGGCATCCGCAACACCCTCGTGATGATGCAGCACAAGATCCGGAAAGGCAACATCACCATCGTGGAAGAATTTGACGAGACCCTGCCCAAAGTGCATGCGCTGGCCGGCGAGCTGAACCAGGTATGGACGAACCTGATCGACAACGCCATCGACGCGCTGGAAAGCAAAGGCAAAGGCACCATCGTGATCCGCACGGAAAAAGACCACGAGTACGTCAAAACCACCGTTACCGACGACGGGCCCGGCATTCCGCCCGAACACATCAACCGCGTGTTCGACCCGTTCTTCACCACCAAGGAGATCGGCAAAGGCACCGGTCTTGGGCTGGACGTGGTGATGATGATCATCAAACAACACCATGGCACCGTAAAAGCGGAATCCGAACCGGGCCGCACCGTATTTACCATCTGTTTCCCCATCAACGGGTAAACCGCATCAAACACAAACCATGAGCTTACCGATCATATTTCTTATCGACGACGACCAGCAGGTGCTGCGCGCCATGGGCCGCGACCTGCGTTCGCAATACCGCGAACAATACCGCATCCTCAGCACCTCTTCCGCTAGCGAAGCGCTTGCCGCGCTGCCCGAATTACAGAACAAAGGCGAGGAAGTGGCGCTGTTCCTCACCGACCAGCGCATGCCAGAAATGCAGGGCGTCGATTTCCTTGAAAAAGCCATGCACATTTTCCCCGACGCCAAACGCGTGCTGCTCACCGCGTATTCCGATACGGACGCCGCCATCAAGGCCATCAATTCCGTGAAGCTCGATTATTATCTCATGAAACCCTGGGACCCGCCGGAGGAAAAGCTTTACCCCGTTATCGACGAAATGCTCGACGACTGGCAGGCGGGTTATCATCCCGACTTCAAAGGCATCAAGGTGCTGGGCTACCAGTTTTCGCCGAAAAGTCATGAGATCAAGGATTTTCTCGCGGGCAACCTGGTGCCTTACCTGTGGATGGACGTGGAAACGCATGAGCAGGGCAAGCTGCTGGCAGGCTCCAACGATCTGAAGCCGAACGATCTGCCCGTGATCATTTTCGAAGACGGCACGCTCGTGAAAACGCCCGTGCTGAAGGACATCGCGTTGCGCATCGGGCTCAACCCCACGGTAAAACAGGCCGTGTACGACGTGACCATTATCGGCGCTGGACCGGCAGGGCTGGCCGCTTCCGTGTACGGCGCGTCCGAAGGGCTGAACACACTGCTGATCGAAAGACGCGCGCCGGGCGGGCAAGCAGGCACCAGCTCGCGGATCGAAAATTATCTCGGTTTCCCGACGGGCCTGAGCGGGGCTGACCTTACGCGCAGGGCCATCGCGCAGGCCACGCGTTTTGGCACGGAATTTCTCTCCCCGCTGTCCGTGCGCGAGATCAGGCTCAAAGACAATTATAAAATGATCGTGCTCGACGACGATACGGAAATATTCACCAAGTCCATCGTGATCACCACCGGCGTGGATTACCGCAGACTCGAAACGCCCGGTATCGGCGAGTTTACCGGCGCGGGCGTGTATTACGGCGCAGCCAGCACCGAAGCGGCTTCCTGCCGCGACAAGGAAGTGTACGTGCTCGGCGGCGGCAATTCCGCCGGGCAGGCCGCCATGTATCTTTCAAAGTTCGCAAAGAACGTATACATCGTGATCCGCAAACCCAATCTCAGCTCGTCCATGAGCAGCTACCTGATAGACCAGCTGAGCCATACGGCCAACATACACCTGCTGCCCTGCGCCGAGATCACGGGGGCTGCCGGCGGGCAGCGGCTCGCCACGCTGAAGATCACCGACCTCAACACCCATACCGAAAACGAAGTGCCTGCGGACGCGCTGTACATCTTTATCGGCGCAAAACCCTACACGGAATGGGTAGGCCTCGAGATCATCAAGAACGACAAAGGATTTATCGAAACCGGCCGCGACCTGAAAAGCTACCCGGCCTTCAAAAAGGTCTGGAAACAGGAACGCGACCCCTACATCCTCGAAACCAGCTGTCCCGGCATATTTGCGGCGGGCGACGTGAGGGCCGGCGCCATGAACCGCCGTGGGAGAAGGCTCCATGGCGATCAGTTTTGTTCACAAATACTTAAACGAGATATGATATGGGAGACTCACCCTGCAAACACATCCGCGCGCTCAACAAGATCACCGGGCCCAAAGCGCATGAGTGCGAGGAATGCGTAAAGAACGGCAAACGCGACTGGCTGCACCTGCGCACCTGCCAGACCTGCGGCGGCACCTACTGCTGCGACAATTCTCCGTCCAAACACATGACCGCGCACTACCACGCCACCGGCCACCCGGTGATCATTTCCGCCGAGCCCGGCGAACAATGGCTGTGGTGCTACATCGACGAGGATTTTGTGGAGTACTGAGAATTTTCCGGCGGGGCTTGTATATATAGTATTTAATTACTATGTTTATGAAAACTATATCCTATGAAAAACGATCTCAGCAGCATCCTCGCTGTCGTTCTCCTTTTTGGCACCGTGGGCATCTGCGTGCTCATGGGCGTCACCGTCTACAACTGGATCGATCCTGAAACCCTGGGCGGCGGCCTGCTGTTCATGGGCGCGTGGGCGTTGTGCTCTTATGCCGGTTACCTGCTGCTGTCGCGGCTGATCGGGCTGCTGCATAAAGAGAATTGAACCTTTTTACCCGTTTAATGCCATAATTTCCATTAATTTGCAGGGTAATCTCAACTATCGTTTTTATGACAAAAAGATGGTCCCTGTACTTGCCGCTGATGCTGGCGATGGTTTTGTTTTCCTGCGCGGAGGAAAGCATCGAGCCCGAACCCGTTACCCCCGCGAGCGGTCTCACAGGCGAATATGATTTTGTATCCGTATCGATAGACGCGATCACTACCAGCGAAAACTCGCAGGACGGCCTGACGATGAAAACGGTCAGCAAAGTAGTATATACGTCGAAAAACAACCGCGGCACCTACAGTTTCGACGGCAAAAACGTGATCGGCACCGATGTGGCCTACAGCGTGGACACGACGCTCAAAACGCTGTTCTACACCGGCGATCCCGACCCGATCGAAGTGGATATGCCGTTTATCGTCGATCTTCCCCCTTACAGCAGCGCCGGCACTTACCGCGTGATCGGCACGGATTCGCTGTTTTTTGAAGGCGGCTTTATCAGCGGCCCCGTCAGCGCCGGCAGCCCGCAGATGGCCTCCCCTCCCAGCGGCGGAAAGTTCTACTTTACGGGAGACATACTCACGCTCACAGCCAGGGTGGATCATTCCAAAACCGTTACCGAAATGGGCATGACCGTTTATACTTCCACACATGGCAATACGACCGTAAAACTGCGGAAAAGAAAATAACAGGGAAATACCTGATAAGGAAGATGCGCGCCAGGCCGGTGCGCATTTTTTTATGGAGCGGATATTGCGGTATGTTGCCTGTCACTAAACCATTGCAACATGGACCAGCATATCATCACCGTGTACATCGACGACAAGCCGTACCGCTTCCGGGTAAACATCGATCACAAGCGCGAAAAGACCACTTATCTCGTATCGTCCGAAAGCGACGAGGATTTTATCCCGCAGGATTTCAGGATCGACGAGGACGGGCGGGCAGACATAGAAGAAGGCCAGCGCACCGTGGAACAGGAGCAGATCGCGCGGCTCGTGTGGCAGGAGATCATCAACAAACAAAAACCCTAAGAGATCTTTTTTGCTTTTTTCCTGGTGTGGAGATATTTGATAAGGTCGGCGAGATCTTTTTTGCCGATCACGTCTTTTTTAAAGGCGGGCATAGCGCCCAGCCCGTGGCGCACCTGGAATTTTTCGACGAAACCGGGCGTGGGTTTATTGTTCAAAGCGGGCCCCAATCCCTGTTCCCCCATCGGGTGGCACTTCTGGCAGTATTTCATATACTGGTGACGGCCGTTTTCCAGCGCGGCGCTTTCACGCGCGCCCTGCATATCGCCTTCCGGCATTCTCCTGGCGGAACCGCATGCGATGCAGCAGGCCATCCCGGCTATGAACATCATCTTTTTCATAAGCTGCTTTTTTTTGTGACCTTCCAAAGCACGCCGGTATGCTGAACGGGTTGCGATTGCCCGTCCGCCGTCGTTTGCAGTATACCGAAATCCACTATATACAAACTTTTGCCGTTCGGGTCGAATTGCACGGATACCGGCCGTTCCAGCCCTTTGGTGCCCAGCTTGCTGGCAGGACCGTTCTTTTTGCCGCGGTTGCTCATAAAATCCTCCACGCTGCCATTGCTCACATTCACGCGCACCACGCGGAAACCTACAGGCGAAAGCACTTTGCCGACGCCCGGCGCCATGTCGCCAAACTGGGCGATAAAGGCCTCGCCCTTCCAGCCGAAAACATCGCTGGTGGAAAAGTCGATACCGTTGGAAGAAGAATGCACGGCAAGCGTGGCAACGGGTTTGGGCACTTCGCCCGGCTGCGATTGCAGCAGCTTTTTCACCGGTTCTCCACCCGGCCGCCTGAAAAGGGCGATCGGTTTGCCTTCCGCAAAATCCGGCCATCCGTACCAGCTGCCTTCGGTAATTTCCCACAGCACATCGCCGGTGCCCCAGATGGGACGGCTGCCGCGTACGTCAGGACCGTTTTCCGTCACGTACAGCTTGCCGTCCGGCGATTCGGCCAGCCCGTAAGGATTACGCAGGCCCCAGGCCACCAGCTGCAGTTCCTTTCCCTGCAACGGCACACGCAGGATGGCGCCGCTGCAAGGCAGCTTTCCTTTGATCACCATGCCTTCCGTAGAAGCGGAATCAAATGGCAGGTAGGGGCCGGTGACGGTTTTTGCGCCATCCCTGGTGGATTCATAATTGACGCCGCTGAGCGTAATGTCCATGCAGGGAATATCGTGCAGCCGCGGGAAACGCTCCAGCCAGCCGAATTCCGCATTGTCCGGCCCTACTACGCCGCTGTTCGTGACCGTGCCCGTTCCGAAATAGATATGATCGTCCATCACTACGGGGCCGTTCACATGATGATCGCCGTTGCCGGGGAGACCTTCCACTATTACCGTCTGCCTGCCTTCGGGCGTCACTTTTAATATCTTCCCGCCTTCCTTCTGCCCGCCTTCCGCGATGTAAAAATTCCCTTTGTACCACGTAATGCCCGTCCACGGCCCGTTCTCCTCTCCTTTCATCACTTCCTGCGCCTCGCCGTTCACGATACGGAGCAGCCTCGGCGCGGTGAACACTTCCCCGTAACTGTAACCCGCTTCTATCACATAAGGCACGCCCTCATCGTTAAAACACACCGCCGTCGGGAAGTTGAGCCCCGTCGCCACCACTTCCGCGGTATAACCTTCCGGCAGAACGATATCGGCGGGGTTTGTCCCGCGAATGGCCGGCGCGCCCGTCTGTCCGCCGCCTTTCGATTTCCGCGACGCGTAACAGCCGGTAAGCGATGCGATCAGCAGAACATGCAGCAACAAGGAATATGTTTTCATACGATGCGTTTGTACGGAACAGTTCAAAATGCGTACCGTTCAACAGCCGCAAATTCGCCAGCAGAAAGGGTTATCAACTATGACCGTTTCGCTACAGATGAGCAATTATTTCAACAAAGCGTTTCCCCGCCCCTGGCGGCACCGCGATGCAAGGCCGCGTGACCGCGCGGACCCAAAGCAACAACAAAACACCCTGCTGTGGCTCTCCTGTGAAGTAACAGCTTCAGCGGCCCGCGAGCAGCGCGATGCGCTTTGGTTTGCTAATTGAACTGGCAGGTTCGGAGCAACGCGGAAACTATGAGCATACACGATCATCAGCGGTTCAGGATATTTACCTGGCATGTGCATGGAAGTTACCTGTATTACCTGTCGCAGGGAGGTTACGATATTTTTATCCCGGTATTGCCGCAGCGCACGCCCGGCTATTACGGGCGGGGCGCAACTTTCCCCTTTGGCGGCAACGTGCATGAAGTGCCGACCGGGGAAGTGAAGAACATGAACTTCGACGCCATCCTCTTTCAATCCGAAAAAAATTACCTGCAGGACCAGTTCGATATTCTTTCCGAGGAGCAACGGCAGCTGCCGCGCATCTATCTCGAGCACAACGCGCCGCACGGCCTGCCCGCCGAAACGGAGCATGTGGTAAAAGACGAAGATGTGACCGTCGTGCATGTTACGCATTACAACCGGCTGATGTGGAACAACGGCAGCGTGCCCGCCACCGTGATCCCGCACGGCGTGACCGCCTGCCCGGAAAAATATTCCGGCGAGCTCGCAAGAGGGATAACGGCCATCAATCACCTGCCGCAACGCGGGCGCCTGCTGGGCTGGGACATTTTCAGCGACATCAGCCGGCGCATACCGCTCGACCTTGCGGGCATGGGCAACGGCGATGCGGGTATCGGCGAAGTGCTGCACCCGCGGCTGCCGGCGTTCAGAAGCAGGTACCGTTTTTATTTCCATCCCGTACGCCATACCAGTCTTGCGCTGGCCGTATGCGAAGCGATGATGCAGGGCATACCGGTAGTGGGCATCGCCGCCACGGAGCTTCCGTCCGTGATCCTTAACGGCGTCAACGGGTATATCCATACCGATCCCGGCTATCTCGAGGAAAAAATGCGGCTGCTGCTGCAAAACCCTCGTCATGCAAGGGAGATCGGCGAAGCGGGCCGGCAAACCGCGCGGGCGATGTTCGGCATCAGGCGCTTCATCAACGATTGGGAACAGCTGTTCCGATCCGTCATCACAAAACATTTAAACGTAACTATATGAGGACCCGAATTGCATTCATCAGCGAGCATGCTTCTCCCCTCGCCGCTTTGGGCGGTGTGGACGCGGGAGGGCAGAATGTGTATGTAGGAGAACTGGCACGGCAGCTGGGCCGCAAAGGTTACCTGGTAGATATTTTCACGCGCCGTGAAAACACGCTTCTCCCGGAATGTATCACCTGGGCGAACAACATCCGCATCATCCATATTACGGCAGGCCCGCCGTCGGTGATCGAGAAAGAAAAGCTGCTGCCGTACATGACCGCTTTCCGCGACCAAATGCTGGCATTCATGGAAAAAGAAAAAGTGCGTTACCATCTTGTGCACGCCAATTTTTTTATGTCCGCAAAAGTGGCGATGGAGCTGAAAGAGATCCTGCAGATCCCCTACGTGGTCACGTTTCATGCATTAGGACTTGTGAGGAAACTGCACCAGGGCGAACAGGACAGGTTCCCGCCGGAGCGCGCCCATATCGAACGGGAAGCGATGCGGCACGCGGACCAGATCATCGCCGAATGCCCGCAGGATATGGAAGACCTCATCCGCCTGTACGATGCGCCAAAAGAAAAGATCACGCTGGTGCCCTGCGGCGTGAACCCCGCGGAATTTTTTCCCGTCAACCGCGTGCTGGCCCGCATGGAACTGAAAGTGCCGCAGGACGAAGTGCTGCTGCTGCAGCTGGGCAGGATGGTGCCGAGAAAAGGCGTCGACACGGTGATAGAGGCATTGGCGAAACTGAAATACCCCGGGCGCAAAGTAACGCTGCTCGTTGTAGGCGGGGAAGCCGAAACGCCCGGAACGGGCATGAACGCGGAGATCAGGCGATTGAAGGAACTGGCCGCCGCGCTTGGCGTGCAAGCCTCCATAACGTTCACAGGCAGGAAAGGAAGGGACGAGCTGAAGCTGTACTATTCCGCCGCGGACATCTTTATCACCACGCCCTGGTATGAACCGTTCGGTATCACGCCGCTGGAATCTATGGCCTGCGGTACGCCCGTGATCGGCTCGGCCGTGGGCGGCATCAAATACAGCGTACTCGACGGCAAGACCGGCGCGCTGGTGCCTCCCCGCGATCCCGCCGCGCTGGCGGAAAAGATATACGAGCTGCTGGCCGATCCCGCGCAGCTGAAAAAAATGAGCGCGGCGGCCGTCAAACGTATCCACTCGGCATTTACCTGGCGGCATGTGGCGGAAAAAATGGCCGCTGTGTACGAAGAAGTGCTGATGCGCGACAGCATTGCCGCGACGGAAAACCGGTATGACGACATGCGCCTGATAGACCAGTCGTTCCAGCAGCTGGCCGCCATCGCGGACGACTGCCGCAATGTATTGCACATCCCGCTGCATGATGCGGCGAACCTGCTGTATAAAACATTTTGCCGCGGCAAAAAGATACTTGTCTGCGGCAACGGCGGCAGCGCCGCGGAAAGCCAGCATTTCGCCGCCGAGCTGATGGGCCGCTTTGAAATACCCGAGCGGCCGGGACTGCCGGTGGTAAGTCTTACCGCGGACACGGCGATGCTCACCGCATGGTCCAACGACTTCAGCTTCGACGAAGTGTTCAGCCGCCAGGTGCAGGCGCTGGGCCGCAAAGGCGACGTGCTTTTCTGTATCAGCACCAGCGGCAATTCGCCCAACCTGCTGCGCGCGCTGGAAACGGCCAGGCAAAAAGGAATGACCTGCATCTGCCTGCTGGGGAACGACGGCGGCGAAGCGGCGGCGTTGAGCGATGTGAACATGATCGTTCCTTCCTCCGTTACCGTGCGCATACAGGAAATGCAGCTGCATGTGATCCATACGCTCTGCAGGCTCACGGAACAGCGGCTGTTCGGTAAAACGGCGGCGCCTCCGGCGGCGGGAGAATTTTCAACAAGCATTGAGACGACCACGCCATGAAAAAGGCAATCCTGATAGACAAGGACGGCACGCTCATCGAAGACGTACCTTACAACACGGACCTGTCGCGCGTAGTACTGGCGCCGGGCGCCGCGGAAGGGCTTCGTCTTTTCTGGCAGGCAGGCTTTGCGCTGGTGATCATTACCAATCAATCCGGCATCGCGCGCGGCTATTTTGACGAAGCGGGATTCGACGCGCTGATGCTCGGCATCTGCGCCATGCTGCCGGTGCCGCTGGACGGCTGGTTCTATTGCCCGCATCACCCTGACGGCAGCGTGGCGGCGTACGCGGTCCATTGCGATTGCCGGAAACCGCAGCCGGGCCTGATCCTGCAAGCGGCGGACAGGCTCGGCATCGACCTGTCCGTTTCCTGGATGATCGGCGACATTCTCGACGACGTGGAAGCCGGCAACCGCGCCGGTTGCAGCACCGTGCTGATAGATAACGGCAATGAAACGGAATGGCGGTTCTCCGCCCTGCGCCGGCCCACATTCCGCGCGCGCGATCTCGAAGAGGCCGCCGGCCGCATCATCCATCATTCATTCATAAAAACCTGAATCGTATGTACCATCAGCTCATAACCCGGTTCCCGGAATTTCGAGTGCTTGTGACAGGCGACCTGATGACGGACCGTTTTTATCACGGCTGCAGCACCCGGCTTTGCCCCGAAGGCCCCGTGCCGGTCGTAGATATAGAAAAGGTCAGCTGTACGCCGGGCGGTGCGGCCAACACGGCCGTAAACCTTGCTTTGCTCGGCGCGCAGGTCACTTTTTGCAGCGTGGCGGGGAACGATGAGGACGCGCGGGAGGCCGTCCGTCTCCTGGAAAACCACCGCGTGCGGCCGCTGATACTGCGCAGCGGCGAACGCGCGACCATGGTGAAGAACCGGCTGGTGGCGGACGGGCAGATGCTGGCGCGTTTTGACAGCGGTTCCGCAACGCCGCTCGGTCCTGCGGACGAAGCCGCGTTTATCCGCATGCTGGAAGACGTTTATGCGGGGCACGACGCGGTGGTGATCTCCGATTACGATAAAGGCATACTTACGCCCGCCGTCATCAGCGCTTTGCATCGCCTCCAGTCGTGCAGGCAAATTTTTACCGCCGTGGATTCCAGGCGGGCGGGCAGTTTCAGCAAGCTGCGGCCTTCTTTTGTAAAACCGAATTATAAGGAAGCCATGGCGCTCACCGGTCTTGCGCCGCAGCACCGGCAGCGGGAGCAGCAGGTAAAACATTGCGGCGGCAAGCTGTACGAGACCACGCAGGCCGCCGTTACCGCCCTTACGCTGGATGAGGACGGCGCGGTATTGTTCCGCGAAGACAAACCCGTGTACACCGCATCCGCGCGGCCCGTGCAAAACCCGAACGTCGTGGGCGCGGGCGATGTATATACCAGCACCTTCACGCTTTCGCAAATGGCGGGCGCATCCATCGCGGAAGCGGCGGAAATTGCCGGTGCGGCGGCGGCCGTTGCGCTGAAAAAACCGCGCACCGCCTGCTGCACGAAGCAGGAGCTGCTGGCCTCGCTTTCCGAAGACCACAAACGGGTGGACAGCATCGCCGAGCTGGAAGCGCTTTGCAGCATTTACCGCAAACGCGGGAAAAAGATCGTGTTCACGAACGGCTGCTTCGACATCCTGCACAGCGGCCATGTACGGTATCTCGAACAGGCGAGGGCCAAAGGCGATGTGCTGATCGTAGGCGTCAACAACGATGCGAGCATTTGCCGCATGAAAGGCCCCGCAAGGCCCATCAACGTTTTGCAGGACCGCGTGCTGGTGCTGTCCGCCCTTGAGTCGGTCACGCACATCGTCAGTTTTGGCGAAGAGTCCGACGATACGCCATGCCGGCTTATCAGCGCCATCGTGCCGGACGTATTTGTAAAAGGCGGCGACTATTCGCTGGATGAGCTGCCCGAAGCGCCGCTGGTGGAATCGCTTGGAGGAAAGGTGGAGATACTGCCGTTAACCGAAGGCCGCAGCACCACCAACGTGATCCGCAAGATCAGGGAATTGCCGCCTTTACTTAAATCCGTATGAGCATGAACGAGATACTTTGCATCCGGCTGGACAATATGGGAGACGTGCTGATGAGCACGCCCGCGTTCCGTTCGCTGAAAAACGCCTTTGGCAGCAGGATCACGCTGCTTACTTCTTCGGCGGGCGCGCGGGTGGCCGAAAGCATCCCCGAAATCGACGAAGTGATCGAAAGCGACGTGCCCTGGATGAAAAACGATGCGCCGTCGTTTGGCGCGGACGATTTTATGGGACTGGTGGAAACGCTGAAATGCCGTCATTTCGACGCCGCCGTGATCTTTACCGTTTACAGCCAGAACCCGCTGGCTACGGCGCTTGTAGCCTATCTCGCGGAAATTCCGCTGAGGGTGGCGTACTGCCGGGAAAATCCCTACGGCCTGCTCACCCACTGGATACCTGAAGAAGAACCGTTCGAATACATCCGCCACCAGGTGCAGCGCGATCTTGACCTCACCGCATTGCTGGGCGCCGCCACCGAAGACCAGACGCTTTCGCTGCAGGTGGACGAGTCGCGGTGGCCCGCCATACTCCGCGCGCTGGCCGCGCGGGGCGTGGATA
>CBINIO010000016.1:0-18907 GCA_966250725.1 uncultured Chitinophaga sp. | reverse complement strand
ATCGCGCCCATCCGCGAACAGGTGCAGACCTTCCTCGGCCTTTGCCGGCAGATCGTGGACGAAGGCCGCGGCGAGATCGATTTCGTGAATGAAATCATGCAGGAGCTGGCCGCCAACCGCGAACCCGCCCGCAGGGACATCCTGAAATCCGCCGCAGGCATACTTTTCCGCCACCCGCGCAATTTCTCCGGCGCCATCGAGGAATTACAGCTGTTCTACGACAACCAACTGCTCGCCGAAAAAGAGAACTACAATACCTACACATACGCCACCGGCGCCAGCTCCGCGCTGAACGTGGAAGAAGTGCCCGCCATCTATGCGGACGACGCGCCCGTTATCAACGGGTACGAAGTGCTCAACCGGTACTTCGACCAGCTGTTCGCCCGCCACCCGCTCGTATTCGCATTCGGCGAAGACGTGGGCAAGATCGGCGACGTGAACCAGGGTTTCGCCGGGCTTCAGCAGAAACACGGCAAAACGCGCATTGCCGACACCGGCATCCGCGAGCTGACCATCATGGGCCAGGGCATCGGCATGGCGCTGAGAGGCCTGCGCCCGATCGCCGAGATCCAGTATCTCGATTATATGCTGTACGGCCTGCAGCCGCTGAGCGACGACGTGGCTTCCCTGCAATACCGCACCAAAGGCACGCAGTGCTGTCCCATCATCGTGCGCACCCGCGGCCACCGGCTGGAAGGCATCTGGCACTCCGGCTCCCCCATGGGCATGATCATCCATTCCCTGCGCGGCATGTACGTGTGCGTACCGCGCAACATGGTGCAGGCCGCCGGCATGTACAATACTTTATTACAGGCCAACGAACCCGCCCTCGTGATCGAATCGCTGAACGGTTACCGCCTGAAGGAAAAGCTGCCGGAGAACCTGGACGCGTTTACCGTACCCATGGGCATCCCCGAAGTGCTGCACACCGGCTCCGATATCACTATCGTATCTTACGGCTCCACGCTGCGCATCATCGAAGAGGCCATGCAGATACTTGCGAGGCAGGGTATTTCCTGCGAGCTGATCGACGTGCAAACGCTGTTGCCTTTTGATATCGAACACTCCATCGTTGAATCGCTGAAAAAAACAAATCGCATACTTTTTGTGGATGAAGACGTACCGGGCGGCGGATCGGCTTACATGTACCAGCAGGTAATGGAGGTGCAGGGCGGCTACCGCTGGGTGGACGCTGCTCCGCGCACGCTGGCAGCGCAGCCTCACAGACCCGCTTACGGTTCCGACGGCGATTATTTTTCCAAACCCAACGTGGAAGATGTGGTGAAACTGGTAATGGAAATGATCAGGGAGTAGCGTTCCTGCAACATAATTTATATGGCGACGCCCCCTGTAATACAGCAGGGGGCGTAGTTTTTTCAACCAGCCGCTTTAATTGACTGTTATTATATCAGGATATGGAATACAAGGATTATTACAAAATACTGGGCGTAGATAAAAAAGCCGGCGCCGCCGACATCAAAAAAGCGTACCGCAAGCTGGCCGTGAAATATCACCCGGACAAGAACCCGGACGACAAGCTGGCCGAGGAGAAATTCAAGGAGCTGAACGAGGCGTACGAAGTGCTGGGCGACGATGAGAAAAGAAAGAAGTATGACGAATTCGGCGAGAACTGGAAGTACTACGAACAGGCCGGCCAGAACGGCGGAGACTTCGACTGGGGCAGGTGGCGCGCATCGCAGGGCGGCCGGCAGCAACAGCAGTACGAGGATATGGAAGGGATGTTTGGCGAAGGCGGGCAGTTCTCCGACTTTTTCGAGCATCTTTTTGGCGGCAGCTTCAGAAGCCGCGCACAACAGGGCCGCGCCAGAAGCCGCCGTGGGGCCGACTTGCAGGCCACCATGCAGGTGAGTCTTGACGATGTGTACAGCGGCGCCACAAAACAGATCGAAGTGAACGGCCAGAAGCTGAACCTGAAAATAAAGCCCGGTACTTACAACGGGCAGGTCTTGCGATTGAAGGGGAAAGGCAGGCCGGGACAAAACGGGGCGGAACCGGGCGATCTGTTGATCGAAATAGGCATATCACCCGATGCGCGGTACGAGCTGAAAGGAAAAGACGTGTACATGGACGTTCCGCTCGATATGTATACGGCCGTCATGGGCGGTAAATTGCAGGTGGCGGTGCCCGGAAGTCCGCTGCAGCTCACGATTCCCGCTGGTACTGATAGCGGGCGGCTGTTCCGGTTAAGGGGCAAGGGCATTCCCGCGCCGCAGGGCAGCAGCGATGTGGCGGGGGATTTGTATGTGAAAGTGATGATCACCGTGCCGAAGCATCTCAGCGAGCAGGAGAAAGAGCTGTTCACACGGTTGATGGAGCTGCGGAAATGATGTGATGCGAATTACCGGAAGTCTTATGATGGAGTTGCATAATAATCGATAAAATAACCAGAAAATCTTGTGCGTATGTTGCAGCCGATCGATTACCTGGACGAGATACTTGCCGAGCAGCAGCGCGTTTCGCGCGATATGGAGCCGGCATATTATGCGAGTGAATTGCTGGAGGCGCTGGGCTACAGCTTGCAGGAGGCGCATACGGCGATGGAGCGTGCGATGCAGGCTTGCGCCGCGCTGCATTTGCCGGTGGAGTTGAATTTCCGGCGCACGTACTGCTGCAATGATTCCGGGATGGAGGAGGATTGGCTGCTGAGCGGGCTGGCGGGATATTTTCTCGTGATTAACTGCGACCCGCGGCATCCTGCGGTAGCGCGCGCACAAATACATTTGCTAAGAAAACAGTATTCATTCTGATATTTATAACATTATTTTTCAACGTATTGTCCGTTCACTCCCTCTTATAACGTTCATTCCCCGTTCATTGTTCCGTCGCTCTTTTCCCGGATTCCGGAAAAGGATAAATTGCAGTTCATTAACAAAAAAACAAGATTGCTTAGACGGTTCAAATAGGCTGAAAACGGGGGCCGTTCTCTACGGGGCGGCCTTCCGTTCAGTTTTCTTTTTCCTTTGTAACGGTGCGTAGTCAATCATTGTAGTAAGCAGATCGAAACCATAACCATCATCCTCTGATAACTATCGTTCGAGACCTGGAGCTTGGTTTTTAAAAATTGTTTAACCATCATCCTTTGATCGCTGACGGGGGAACGTCAGAAAAAACGGGCCCAGGTATTTTTTTCTCCATTTTGGCATTTTTTAGAGAGCAGGCATGTGTTTGGTAATCCGTTGCTATGCGTACAGACATTCGGGAATACAGCAACCAAAATAAATATCATTGAATTATGGACGCCAGATGTATCAGGTGCAGCACGATCGTGCAATCGCATAAGAAGTTGTCGGAATTGAAATGTAAATGCGGCGGGCAGCTTCAAAGAATGAAATTTATCAGGCTGATAAAGGGCACGCACCCGCTGGGAAAGGAACACAACCTGCAGCTGAACGGGAGTTTGTGTTATGAGACCTACCGTTCGGTATTTGGCAATTTCGTGATCGACCGCGTCAACAATACTTTCCAGCGAGTTAGCCTGCTGCGGTAAAGTTTTTTAATGCAGGCAATCCCTGTAGCTACTTCGGAGGCTATTATTAACAGGGCTAACAACCGCCATCGCAGAAGGGCGCAGGGGTTGCCGGCATTATTTTCAGGGTTTTTTTATGGGAGGATTGAGTACCCAATTCTGACAGCCCTCAAAGGAAATGTGTATTTTTACCCCTTCACCATTCCCCATTTCCATGAACATCGTAGTACTCGACGGATACACCCTCAACCCGGGAGACCTCAGCTGGAGCGCGCTCGAAGCATTGGGCAACGTAAAGGTCTTTGACAGAACACCGCCTGAACAGGTCGCGCTGCGCGCGAAGGACGCCAACATCCTGCTGACCAACAAGGCTATCGTAAACGCCGGCACTATCAATGCCGTGCCCGGCCTGCAATACATCGGCGTAATGGCGACGGGGTACAACGTAGTGGACATTCAGGCCGCCAACTTACGCAACATCACCGTATGCAACGTACCGGCGTACAGCACCGCTTCCGTGGCGCAGCACACTTTTGCGCTGCTGCTGGAGCTTTGCGAGGGCACAGGCATCCACTCCGGCGGCGTCCGCAAAGGAGAATGGAGCGCTTCACAGGATTTCAGCTACTGGAAAACGCCGCTCACCGAACTGCAGGGCAAAACCCTCGCCATCATTGGTTTCGGGCAGATAGGGCAGGCGGTGGCCAAGATCGCCCTGGCTTTTGGCATGCACGTGATCGCCAGCCACAAACACCCCGAACGCGATAAAATGGATGGGGTCGTTTTCAAAGATCAGGCGACGTGTTTCCGGGAGGCGGATGTCGTGTCGCTGCACTGCCCGCTGAATGCGGAGAACAGGGAATTTGTGAATGCCGGCCTGCTGACTTCCATGAAACCTTCCGCATTCCTGATCAATACCAGCCGCGGCCCGCTTATCCGCGAACATGACCTGGCCGATGCGCTGAACAATGGCGCGATCGCCGGCGCCGGGCTGGACGTGCTTTCCGCAGAGCCGCCCGCAGCGGACAATCCGCTTTTCTCCGCCAAAAACTGCATCATCACCCCGCATATCGCCTGGGCCACCAAAGAAGCCCGCAGCCGGCTGATGGATAAGGTTGTGTCGAATATTAAAGCATTCCTCGACGGAAGACCGGTGAATGTAGTGAAAGGATGAGGTAAAGTTTGCTTGCGCGTAATACCACGGTTCGGTATCCAGGAGTGAGGGTAATAACAAAGAAAGGCCGGGTGACGGGAACTCTGATTGCCGCAATGGCGGCTGAAATGGAATTGGCCCGGACGAAAAATTTATCGCGTGGGGGAGCCTCCAAAAAAAACAGGGCCGCATCAACGATACAGCCCTGTCTCATTTATCTCCGAAAGGAAAAATTATTTCAAGTTGTGAAACACCTGTTGCACGTCTTCGTCCTGCTCCAGGCGGTCGATCAGCTCCAGCACTTCTTTCGCCTGCTCTTCGTTCAGCTCCACGGTGGTGGCGGGTATGCGCTTCAGCTCGGCGGTGATCACGTTCAGCCCCTTTTCTTCCAGCGCCTTTGCCATATTGCCGAATTCGGTGAAAGCGGCGCGGATGATGATATCGCCCTCACTGTCTTCGCCGATCTCTTCCAAGCCGAAATCGATCAGCTCCAGTTCCAGCTCCTCCAGGTCCTGCCCTTCATTCTTTACCTTGAACTCGCCGATGCGGTTGAACATAAACCCGACGGAGCCACTGTTGCCAAGGCTTCCGCCCATTTTATTGAAATGCATGCGTACGTTGGCGACGGTGCGGGTGGCATTGTCCGTAGCGGTTTCCACCATTACGGCCACGCCATGCGGCGCGTATCCTTCGTACACCACTTCTTCATAATCGGTCTTGTCTTTGCCCATCGCGCGTTTGATAGCGGCTTCCACGCGGTCTTTCGGCATGTTCACGCCCTTCGCGTTCTGGTAGCAGCGGCGCAGCGCCGGGTTATTATCAGGGTCGGGGCCGCCGTTCTTTACCGCAATTGCAATTTCTTTACCGATACGGGTAAATTGTTTCGCCATGCGGTCCCAACGGGCGAACATGGTATGTTTTCTTACTTCAAAAATACGTCCCATAAAATATTGTAATTATGCTGACCGGGCTAAAACCCCGGTATTGACGGGTGCAAAAATATTAAATTCTCCCGATTAACTATCAAACAAAGCGGGGACGCATCATTTTTACGATACGTCCCCGCCGGTTATGCATAATAGCTGAATGTTATTCCGGGTTGCCCAGCTTGCTGTTTTTCTTGCTGTAAGTGAAATAGATCAGCAAACCGATGCCCAGCCAGATCGCAAGACGGTACCAGCTTTCTTTGGGAAGCGAATACATCAGGTAGCCGCATACAAGAATGCCCATGATCGGTACGAAAGGCACCAGCGGAGTTTTGAACGCGCGGGGAACTTCCGGCATTTTTTTCCGCATGATCATCACGCCCACGCATACCAGCGAGAAGGCGAACAGGGTGCCGATGCTCACCATATGACCGAGATCGCTCACCGGTACGAGGCCGGCGAAAAGGCATACGAACACCATGAAGAAAAGGTTCGTTTTCCAGGGCGTTCTGAATTTGGGATGAATGTCGCTGAAGAATTTCGGCAGCAGGCCGTCCTTGCTCATGGAGTAGAACACGCGGCTTTGGCCCATGAGCATCACAAGCATCACGGAAGTGTAGCCGCAGAGGATGGCAACGATCAGGCCGGTTTGCAGGAAGTCGTAACCGGTTTGCGCAAAAGCCGTGGCGGCGGGTTTGGCGTCGCCGGCGAATAATTTGTAGTTGAGCAGGCCGGTCATTACGTGCGCGAACAGCACGTACAGCACCGTACACACCACCAGCGATCCGAGAATGCCGATGGGCATGCCTTTCTGCGGGTTCTTGGCTTCCTGGGCGGCGGTGGACACCGCGTCGAACCCGATGAAGGCGAAGAACACCACGGCCGCGCCGGTGGCGATGCCCGTCCAGCCGAAGTTTTCATACTTGCCGGTGTTGGCGGGAATATACGGATCGTAGTTGGCGGGATCGATGTGGCTCCAGCCGAGTATGATAAAAAGTATCACTACGGATACTTTGAGGATCACGAGGAAATTGTTCATGCCGGCGGATTCGCGCGTGCCTTTGATCAGCAGCAGCGACAGCAGCAGGATAATGATCACCGCGGGCAGGTTGAACAGGCCGCCTTCGATGACGGAACCGTCGCTCATTTTTACCACTTCCCAGGGCGAGGCCGCCAGCTGGTGCGGGATGTGAATACCGAAATTGTGCAGGAACTCAAGCAGGTAACGCGACCAGCTCACGGCCACAGTAGCCGCGCCCAGCGCATATTCCAGCACAAGGTCCCAACCGATGATCCAGGCGATGAACTCGCCCATGGTAGCATAGGAATACGTATATGCGCTGCCCGCAACGGGTATCATGGACGCGAACTCCGCGTAACAAAGCCCCGCGAATGCACAACCCAGCGCAGCAAGAACGAATGAAATGGTTACGGCCGGCCCGGCATTTTCAGCTGCCGCGATGCCGGTAAGGGAAAAAAGCCCCGCGCCAATGATCGCACCTACTCCTAACGCCACAAGCGCGCCGGAGCCCAGTGTTCTTCTTAAACCTTTTTCTGATTCCGACGCTTCTGACAATAGAAGGGACAGCGGTTTCTTGGCAAAAAGTCTACTCATAATAAATACAGGTATTGATGGTTGATATTAGCTTGTTCAGATTTTTTTACAGATCGTCAAATATAGTATGTTAAATCATAAAGCAATATTTTATTTTACAGACGACCATCCCGCATAATAACGCCCGGCGGCTCAACGCATTGCGGCCGTCTGTCAACATTTATGCGAACTTTCCGGCGAGAACCTTATTTTTGGGCAATTTTTTACCTGGGGGGCGGCCAGCAACGGTTCTCCCTTGTCAACAAAAACTAAATCACCTCTTTCAATGAATAAGAAACTGGCAGCTCTCATCGCGTTGATCGCATTTACTATTGTCTCGGGACTTCATACCCTTGACCATTTCGGATGGTTGCCAGTTTCGCATGCGGTGCTGATGGTGTTGCGGTGGATAACCGTGGCCGCTGTGGTGTGGTTCGCCATTCAGAAAAGGTCCCTCACCACATGGATACTCGTAAGCATGGTGATCGGCGCGGAGCTGGGGCACGACTATCCCGCTATCGCCGTGAATTTCCAGGTGCTGAGCAAGATATTCCTGCAGCTCATCAAGACCATCATCGCGCCGCTGCTGTTCGCCACGCTGGTGGTGGGCATCGCCGGGCATTCTGACATCCGGCAGGTAGGCCGCATGGGCTGGAAGTCGCTCGTATATTTTGAGATCGTTACCACCATTGCGCTCTTCATCGGCCTGGCCGCGATCAACATCAGCCAGGCGGGCGCGGGCATCGTGATGCCGCCGGACGCGCTGCACGAAAAGCTCCCCGAAACAAAGGCGCAAACCTGGCAGGAAGTGGTGCTGCACGTGTTCCCCGAGAACGTCGCGAAATCCATCTATCACGGGGACATTCTGCCTATCGTGGTATTCAGCGTGCTGTTCGGCATTTCGCTGCTGCTGGTAAAGGAAAAGTTCCGCGGGCCGATGCTCGGTTTCTGCGAAAGCCTGTCCGAAGTGATGTTCAAGTTCACCAACATCGTGATGTATTTCGCACCGGTGGGCGTGGGCGCCGCCATCGCCTATACGGTGGGGCACGGGGGATTGTCCATCCTCGGCAACCTGCTGCAGCTGCTGCTCACGTTGTACTTCGCGCTGATCGTCTTTATACTCGTGGTGTTCCTGCCCGTGGCGTGGATCATCAAGCTGCCCATCGGCCGGTTTATCCGGGAAATTTCCGAGCCCGTGTCCATCGCGTTCGCCACCACCAGCTCCGAATCCGCCCTGCCCAAAGCCATGGAGGCCATGGAAAGAATGGGCGTGCCGCGGAAGGTGATCGCGTTCGTCATGCCGACCGGCTATAGTTTCAACCTGGACGGCTCCACCCTGTACCTCGCGCTGGCGGCCGTTTTTGTGTCGCAAGCGGCGGGCAGACCGATGGATTTCGGGCAGCAGATCATCATGGTGTTCACCCTCATGCTCACCAGCAAGGGAGTGGCAGGCGTTCCCCGCGCCACGCTCGTGATCATCCTCGGTACCATCGCGTCGTTCAACCTCCCGTCATGGCCCGTTTTCCTGATACTCGGCATCGACGAGCTGATGGACATGGCCCGCACCTCGGTGAACGTGATCGGCAACTGCCTCGCCACCGCGGTCATCGGCAAGTGGGAAGGGGAAGTGGACTTCCGGGAGCTGCCGGCTGAAACGAAAGCCTAGCGCCCGTTTTCAGGAAATATTAACTTCGTCTTGACATTAAATAGCTTATTTTTAGCCGCAAACTATATACTTCATACACAACAGCATGGACCAGTTTATTGATTTTTTCAAACATCTTATCGACCCCCAATGGATTATAGAGCATGGCGGTTTGTACCTGATTTTAGGGATCGTGTTCGCGGAAACCGGTCTTTTTGTTGGATTTTTCCTGCCCGGGGATTCCCTGCTTTTCGTAGCGGGCATTTACAGTGAAGACCTGGCGGCGCATTTTTTTAATACGCACTTTCTCGTGATCACTTCCATGATCGCCGTGACCGCCATCATCGGGAATATGGTCGGTTACTGGTTCGGAAAAAAATCCGGCCCGCTTTTATTTAAGAAGAAAGACACTTTCCTGTTCAAAAAGAAACATCTCTGGCAGGCCAAGGAATTTTACGACAAATACGGCGGCGGCGCCATTTTCGTTTCCCGCTTCCTGCCCGTGGTGCGTACGTTTGCTCCCATCGTGGCCGGTATAGTGAACATGGAAAGAAAAAAATTCATGTTCTGGAACGTCATCGGTTCAGTAACCTGGGTATTTTCCATGATGCTGGCCGGGCATTATCTCAACAAAGCCATCCCCACGCTGAAGGACCATCTCGAATGGATCATCCTCATCATCATCGTGATCACCACCGCGCCGGTGGCTATCAAGTTCATTTTCGGGAAGTCGCCCATTCACAAGCACTTCGACGAATTCGGCAACCCGATTGAGCAGCCGCCCGTTAAGGAGGAAATAAAATCATAATTTATTTTAAATTGTTTTGATATTTAAAGAGACGCAGCTAATTTGCGTCTCTTTCCTTTTTGGGGGAACCGGGTATAGTATATATCAACCTTTCTAAAATTCACGTCCGTTATGAACGCTGCCCACAAACCGGTCCGGCTGTTGAATGCCGCCGTAATCGTCGCTTCCCTGGGTTATTTTGTGGATATCTATGACCTTCTTCTTTTCGGTATCATCCGTATTAAAAGCCTGCAATCGCTGAACCTTACGGGTGCGGAGATAGACCGCGTGGGCATGTGGCTCATCAATGTGCAGATGGTCGGGATGCTGATCGGGGGCATCATCTGGGGCGTGCTCGGCGATAAAAAGGGCCGCCTGTCCGTGTTGTTCGGTTCCATTTTATTGTATTCCGTGGCGAACGTGGCGAACGGCATGGTGGGAGGGGAGCATGCGATCGCATGGTACATGCTCTGGCGTTTCCTCGCGGGTTTGGGCCTGGCGGGCGAATTGGGCGCCGGCATCACCCTCGTGTCTGAAGTGCTGCCAAAGGAAAAGCGCGGCCTGGGCACTATGATCGTGGCTACCGTGGGTATTTCCGGCGCCGTGGTGGCGTATTTCGTGTCCGAATATTTTGGCGACAACTGGCGGGTGTGTTATTACATCGGCGGCGGCCTGGGCATGGCCCTGCTCATCCTGCGCATCAGCGTGGTGGAATCCGGCATGTTCAACAGCATCAAACATGCCTCGCATGTAAGCAGGGGCAATTACCTCGCGTTTTTTACCAGCAGGGAAAGATTTTTCCGTTATCTCAAATGTATCATGATCGGTCTGCCTACCTGGTACGTGGTGGGCATCCTGATGACCTTCTCCAATGCCTTCGCGGAAAAAATGGGGGTGCGTGGAAAGATCGACCCGGGGAAAGTGATCATGATCGGTTATGCGGCGCTTACATTTGGCGATCTTGCAAGCGGTTATATCAGCCAGGTGATGAAAAGCCGCAAGAAAGTATTGTATATCTTTTATGCCCTCGTGCTCGTCAGCGTGATCTGGTACTTTAGCGCTTATGGCTACTCCGCCGCCGGCTTTTATACGATCTGCGGCGTAATGGGCTTCAGCGTGGGTTTCTGGGCGGTGTTCGTAACGGTGGCGGCCGAGCAGTTCGGCACCAACCTGCGCGCTACCGCGGCCACTACGGTGCCCAACTATGCGCGCGGGCTGCTGCCGGCTATTTCACTGCTTTTCGGCGGGCTGCAAACCGCCGGGCTCAGCTACCTGCAAAGCGGGCTGGTTACCGGTCTGGTATGCATCGTACTGGCGTTCGTATTCGCCTTCACCATGGAAGAAACGTTCGGGAAAGATCTCGATTACGTGGAGGAAGCGTAAGCGGCTTCGCGCGGTCAGGGGTAAGCCGTCAGCATTTTGTCCAGCAATTTGTTGAGCTGCCCCACCTCTTTTTCCGTGAGCGAGTTCTTCACCATATCTTCCAGCGTGTAGATCTCTTCGTCGATCTCTTTCAGCAGCTGCAGGCCTTTGGGGGAAATTTTCACGTCCACCGCGCGGCGGTCCGCCTCGCAGCTTTTGCGCTCCACGAGCTCGGCTTTGCGGAGCCTTTCCACGAGCCGCGACACATCGCTCATCTTGTCCAGCATCCTTTCCTTCAAAGTATTGATGCTGGCCGATTTCGGGTGCTGCCCGCGAAGAATGCGCAGTATGTTGAACTGCTGCATCGTAATCTCATATTTCCTGAAAAACGCCTGTTGCTTCGAAATGATCCAGTTGCCCACAAAAATGAGGCTGACGAGGCTTTTATGGTGATCGCTGGTAAAACTTCTGATAGCGATCAATTTTTCGATATTGGACATATGCGGCAAAAATTCGCAATTTAACCTGAATAGGATTCGATATGGTTTTTGGGAGCACGTACGACAAATCTCATATAGCGGTGTTGCTCCTGTCTAAAATTTTGGTTCACAATCCGATAGGCGCGCTGAGGTAAAGTTACGAAATCAGTTGTTATAACAGCGATCGGGGAAAACAAAAAAAGCATCCGGCTGGCGGATGCTTTTTTTATACGTTATCTGCCATATCAGGCAGGAGTTTGCATTTTGTCCAGCACGTTCATTACTTCCTTCACGTGTTTGGCGGAATTTTCGAGCAATGCCTGCTCGTCGCTGTTCAGCTTCAGCTCGATGATCTTTTCGATGCCGCCTTTGCCCAGCACCACGGGTACGCCGAGGTAGATGTCTTTCTGGCCGTATTCGCCGGTGAGCCATGCGCACACGGGGAAGATGCGTTTTTCATCTTTGATGATGGCTTCCACCATCTGGGCCGCAGCAGCGCCGGGAGCGTACCAGGCGGAAGTGCCCAGCAGGTTCACGATCTCGCCGCCGCCTACTTTGGTGCGCTGGATGATGGCTTCGAGCTTGTCGGCGGCCACCAGTTCGGTTACGGGAATGCCGCCCACGGTGGTATAACGGGGGAGGGGCACCATCGTGTCGCCGTGGCCGCCCATGAGGATGGCCTGGATATCTTTCGGCGAGCAGCCGATCTCGTCTGCCAGGAATGCGCGGTAGCGGGCGGTATCGAGAATGCCGGCCATGCCGAATACCTTGCTGCTGTCTTTTTTGGCAGTGAGGTAAGCGCAATAGGTCATCACGTCGAGCGGGTTGGAAACGATGATAATGATCGCGTCCGGGGAATGTTTGGTGACGTTCTCGGTTACAGATTTAACGATATTGGCGTTGGTGGAGATCAGGTCGTCGCGGCTCATGCCCGGTTTGCGGGGGAGGCCGGAAGTGATCACTACCACGTCGCTGTTGGCGGTTTTGGAGTAATCGTTCGTCACGCCTGTCACTTTCGTGCTGTAATAATCTATCGGGGCTTGCTGCCAGGTATCCAGGGCCTTTCCTTCTGCGGTGCCTTCCTTGATGTCAAGCAAAACCACCTCCTGCAGAAAATCTCTGTGGGCCAGCACGTTAGCGCAGGTTGCGCCTACATTTCCAGCTCCTACAACAGTAACTTTCATCGTATCTGAGTATTTTAAAAAGGTGAAGAATTATTTGGGAAACAAAAATAGGATATCGGAACGTTAATTTCGGCGGAAAGTGCTAAATTTTCCCGATCCGCCCGCCGCCGCCCGGAAATTTACAAGTGCTTTAACAATGTGTCCAGTTTAACGGTACCTTCGTAGTCCGCTACGATCCGGTGTTTTTTGTCGTAGATGTAAATGCCGGGGAAATTGTGCAGGTCGTAATAATAAACGATCTGCCGCGTGGGCTCGGCAGCCATGATGATGTTGGGATAGTTGCCGATGTGATATTCGTCGTACCAGGCCTTCATCCTGTCCAGCCTGAAAGGGGTGATCATCAGCAGGGTGGTTTTGCCGAACTTGTCGATGTTCTTGAGAATGTCCTGCGTCATATGCGCGCAATGCTCGCATTCCACGCTGAACAGGAATACCAGCACGGGTTTATTCCTCGGCAGGTCGTTCTTGGTGATGGTCTGGCCGTTGTACATGTGCAGCGGCAGCGGCGAAATGATGGAAAATTGCCGGAAAGGCGGGATATTTGCCGGGGCTTTGGCAGGGGTTTGCGCTTTCAGCAGGGCGGGAAGCAGTAAAAACAGGAAAAGCCATCTTCTCATATTCATATTTTTTAATTGATAAGTGAAAGTCAAAAACAGGCATACGGCACCAAAACTATACCGCTTTTGTGGGAATTCCGGCAAGTTTTGTTTGTTCATATGCGAAAATTTTTACTTTTGCAATCCTAATGTAAATTTTTAACTTTAAATCAGTGACCTTTTATGGCTACCACCGCAGATATCAGAACAGGATTGATCATAAAGCTGGATAACAGCTTGTATTCTGTCGTAGAGTTTGGTCAGAACAAAACCGCCCGTGCAGCAGCGAAAGTGTGGGCAAAATTGAAGGGCGTTGACAATAGCCGTTCCATCGAGCATACATGGAACTCCGGCGACACCATTTACCCGGTGCGCGTGGAGAAAAAACCGTTCCAGTTCCTTTATAAGGACGACAGCGGGTATAATTTTATGGATAAAGAGACCTTCGAGCAGATCGTGGTCGCGGAATCGCTGGTGGATTCCCCGCAGTTCCTGAAAGACGGCGACGAGGTGTCCATCTCCATCAACACCGAAACCGAACTGCCGATGGGCGTGGAGCTGCCCGACAAGATCGTGCTGAAAGTGACCTATTCCGAGCCGGGCATGAAGGGCGACACCGCCACCCGCACCCTGAAACCTGCAACCGTGGAAGGCGGCGCTACCGTGATGGTGCCCCTGTTCGTAAACGAAGGCGAGCTGATCCGTGTGAACACCAAAACGGGCGAATATATCGAGAGAGTAAAAGAATAACCATATTTTCTACATTTTCTTTTTATCAAGCGAACCAGCAATTACTAAAAACCAAAAACTGTCTACATGGACTTTAAACAGATTCAGGAGCTGATTAAAATGGTCAACAAATCCAATGTCAGCGAACTGAGCATTGAGCAGGACAAGTTCAAGATTACCATAAAGCAAAAGGAAAGCGAAGTACAGCAGATCGTAACAGTACCGGCGGTAACGGCGGTTCAACCCGTGGCAGTGGCTCCCCAGCCCGCAGCTGCCGCACCTGCGCCTGCAGCAGCCGCTCCCGCTGCCCCTGCGGCCGCGGCGACCAACCTCATCACCATCAAATCTCCGATGATCGGCACCTTTTACCGCAGCGCCGGGCCCGACAAGCCGCCCTTCGTGAACGTGGGCGACGATGTGGCGCCGGGCAAAGTGGTATGCATCATTGAAGCCATGAAGCTGTTCAACGAAATCGAAAGCGAAGTCAGCGGCAGGATCGTGAAAGTGCTGGTAGACGATGCGTCGCCGGTGGAATACGACCAGCCTTTGTTCCTTGTAGAACCGTAACTCTTTAATAGCGGTAAAAGGTTGTAAGGTTGCTTGCAACCTTTTCCTTTATTTCGATCTTTAACCTATAAGAAAAACATGTTCAAAAAGATACTCATCGCCAACCGTGGCGAGATTGCCCTGCGCATCATCCGTACCTGCAAAGAGATGGGGATCAGGACGGTGGCAGTGTACTCAACCGCCGATAAAGACAGCCTGCACGTACGGTTCGCCGACGAAGCAGTATGTATCGGCAAACCGCAAAGCAGCGATTCTTACCTGAATATACCTCACCTGATGGCCGCCGCGGAGATCACCAATGCGGACGCCATCCATCCCGGCTACGGCTTCCTCGCCGAAAACGCCCGCTTCGCGGAGATCTGCGGCGAGCATGGCATCAAGTTCATCGGCCCCACCCCGGAAATGATCCGCAGGATGGGCGACAAGATGACCGCCAAAGAAACCATGATCGCGGCAGGCGTACCGGTTATACCGGGCTCCGAAGGCCTGCTCGAAAGCGTGGAGCAAGCCAAGTCCCTCGCCAAACAAATGGGCCTGCCCGTTATCATGAAAGCCACCGCCGGCGGCGGCGGCAAAGGCATGCGCGTGGTATGGGACGAGAACGAGATAGAGAACGCCTACACCATGGCGAAAACCGAGGCGAAGGCCGCTTTCAGCAACGACGGCATTTACATGGAGAAATTCGTGGAAGAGCCCCGGCACATCGAGATACAGATCGCGGGAGACCAGTACGGCAAAGTATGCCACCTCAGCGAACGCGACTGCTCCATCCAGCGCCGCCCCCAGAAGCTCGTGGAAGAATCGCCCTCGCCCTTTATGACGCCCGAGCTGCGCGAAAAAATGGGCGAGGCCGCCATCAAGGCCGCCAGCGCCATCAACTACGAAAGCGTGGGTACCATCGAGTTCCTGGTGGACAAGCACCGCAATTTCTATTTCATGGAAATGAACACACGTATCCAGGTAGAGCACGGCGTTACGGAAGAAGTGATCAACTTCGACCTTATCAAGGAACAGATCAAGATCGCCGCAGGCATCCCGATCTCCGGCAAGAACTACACCCCGCAGATGCACGCCATCGAGTGCCGCATCAACGCGGAAGACCCGTATAACGATTTCCGCCCTTCCCCCGGCAAGATCACCGTGCTGCATACGCCCGGCGGCCACGGCGTGCGGGTGGACTCGCATATCTACGCCGGTTATGTGATACCCCCGTATTACGATTCCATGGTGTCCAAAGTGATCGCCGTGGCGCAAACCCGCGAAGAAGCCATCAACACCATGGAAAGAGCGCTGAGCGAATTCGTGATCGAAGGCGTGAAAACCACCATCCCGTTCCACCAGCAGCTGATGCAGGACGAGAACTTCCGGAAAGGGAACTTCACCACCAAATTCACCGAAAGCTTCAAACTGCAATAAACCGCGGTTGTAAGGCACACAAATTCACCGAAAGCTTCAAACCGCAATAAACTTGCGATTGTAAGGATACAAAAAAAGGCTTCTGCGTTTGCAGGAGCCTTTTTGCTTGACGATACCCGATGCGGGCCTGTGAGGTTTTGGATGAAAATGCCCGGTATCGCCCGGCGTATGCTATCTGACAAAAAGCAGGCCACCCATAGGCAGCCTGCTTTAAACCTTAAAACCTTTTCAAAATTAAATGTCGATTGTATGCTGATGAAGAGCATGCCGCATGAACCATTTGCGGCGCCATTCATTACATCAGAGATTGTTTGCCCGGGCCGGCGCTCTGCGGCGCATTTTCATGCCGTCCTTTCTTGATCTCGCCCTTTCTTTTTCCCAGGCTGCGTATCTGCGGAACGTTTCGTCGCCCAGCGCTGTTCTGATCTGCTGTTTCCGCTCGTCTTTCAGCGCTTTGATCTTTGTTCTTTTTACTTCCTTGTCCATTCCTTTCAGCGCCATCGCCTTCGTCATAAATTCCTTGTTGATCGCTTTCAGTTCCTCGTGCTGGCTGTCCGTAAGGCCCAGCTCTTTCGCAGGCAGCTCGCGCGGGCTTTTCCCTTTCCGGGCCGACCGTTGTTTGTAATGTTCCGCACGAGCCATCGCGCGCTCGCGGTTTTGCTGCCACCTGGCGTACTGTTCGGCGTCCATCACTTCTTTCAGCCGGCTGCTGCGTTCGGTCTGCAGCGCGTCCATCTTTGTTTTGCGGTCCGCCTGGCTGAGACTTCTGTTCCTTCTTATATCCTGAACGTTTTCCATGTAGGTTTTATTGATTTCCAACACGGCCTGCGTTTGTTTTTCATTCAGTTTCAGATCGGCATTGGGCCTTGCTTTGATCCGCGTTTTTGCGGAATCCTGCGCAAATCCGCCGTGGGCGGCCAATGCGAGGAAGATCAACAATACGGTCTGCTTCATGTTCGGCGGTTTGCAATAATAGACTGTCTGCGGGGCCGGAAGTTTAATCTTCCATCAAAAAAAGAACCCCCGGTGAATACCGGGGGCCATCATACACCAAAACAATCTTACGGTTTTTATCGCAAGAAAAGCAGCTCTCTGTATTTGGGGAGACCCCAAGTTCTGTCATCCACCAGGAACTCCAGTTTGTCGGAGTGGTAACGGATCACGTCGAAGTAAGGCTGTTTGATCTTCTCGCAGTAGTCGATCGCTTTCTGACGGCTGTCGGTCAGCTTGTTGGCTACTTTGCGGGCTTCGATCATCGCCTGTACATTCTCACTGATGACATTTATGTGTTCAGATATTTTCGTTGCGATCTGGAGCTGCGCTTTGTAAGCGTCTTCTCCGAAGCCTGCGTCTTTCAGGCCTTTGATGTTGGTCAGCAGCTCGTTCTGATACTTGATGGCTGCGGGCAGCACGTGGTTGGTGGCGAGGTCGCCGATCACGCGCGCTTCGATCTGCACTTTTTTCACGTAGTCTTCCAGCAGTATCTCATGACGGGCATGCAGTTCTTTTTCGTTGTACACGCCGGTGCTGGTGAACAGTTCGGTGGCTTTTTTGGAAACCAGCGCGTCCAGGGCTTTCGGTGTGGTTTTTACGTTGGGAAGACCGCGTTTTTCGGCTTCTTTTTCCCAGTCTTCGCTGTAACCGTCGCCTTCGAAGAGGATCTTCTCGGACTCAACGATGGATTTGCGGAGGGTCTGCATGATGGCGATCTCTTTTTTCTCGCCTTTTTCGATCAGGCTGTCCACTTCTTTTTTGAAGTCCACCAGCGTTTTCGCCATGATGGAGTTCATTACCGTCATTGCGGAAGCGCAGTTTGCGGAAGAACCCACGGCGCGGAACTCGAACTTGTTGCCGGTGAAGGCGAACGGTGAGGTACGGTTGCGGTCGGTGTTGTCCAGCAGCAGCTCGGGAATGTGACGGTGCAGGTCCAGCTTCAGGATGGCTTCGTCCTGCTCGTCGAATTTATTGTTTACGCGGCTTTTTACTTCCTGCAGTACTTCGTAGAGGTATTTGCCGGTGAATACGGAGATGATCGCGGGAGGCGCTTCGTTGGCGCCCAGGCGGAAATCGTTGCTCGGGGAGGCGATGGAAGCGCGCATCAGGTCAGCGTAATCGTGTACGGCTTTGATGGTGTTCACAAAGAAGGTGAGGAACATCAGGTTGGTCTTCGGCGTTTTGCCGGGAGCCAGCAGGTTTACGCCGGTGTCGGTAGCGAGCGACCAGTTGTTGTGTTTACCTGAACCGTTGATGCCTGCGAAAGGTTTTTCGTGGAGCAGCACTTTCAGCTTGTGGCGTTTGGCCACTTTGCTCATCACGTCCATCAGGAGGGAGTTGTGGTCCACCGCGATGTTCACCTCTTCGAAGATGGGAGCGCACTCGAACTGTGCGGGCGCCACTTCGTTATGACGGGTCCTTAAAGGAATGCCCAGCTTGTAAGATTCTTCCTCGAAGTCGCGCATAAAAGCGTATACGCGTTCGGGTATGGCGCCGAAGTAGTGGTCTTCCAGCTGCTGGCCTTTGGCGGGCGCGTGGCCTACTACGGTGCGGCCTGCGAGCACGAGGTCGGGGCGGGCGTTAGCCAGGCCTTCGTCTATCATAAAGTATTCCTGTTCCCAACCGAGGGTAGCGGTTACTTTTGTTACATTTTTGTCGAAATAGTTGCATACGTCCACCGCGGCTTTGTCCAGGGCAGACAGTGCTTTCAGCAGGGGCGCCTTGTAATCCAGCGATTCGCCGGTGTAAGCCACGAAGATGGTGGGGATGCAAAGCGTTTTGCCCGTGCCCTGTTCAATAATGAAAGCGGGAGAGGAGGGGTCCCATGCAGTGTAGCCGCGTGCTTCGAATGTAGCGCGGATGCCGCCGTTGGGGAAAGAGGATGCATCGGGCTCCTGTTGTACCAGCGCGTCGCCGTCGAAAGTTTCGATGCTGGAGCCGTCGCCTTTAATGGTAAAGAAGGAGTCGTGTTTTTCGGCGGTAGTGCCGGTA
>CBINIO010000015.1:0-19085 GCA_966250725.1 uncultured Chitinophaga sp. | reverse complement strand
TCCACCACGGCGATGGGCACTTCCTCTTCCGTTTTGTAGGAATAGATGCTGCCGTAAAAAAATGCGTACAGCATTGGCGCTATCAGCAGCGTGAGCAGCAGGCTGTGATCATGCGCCACCATTTTCACTTCCCGGAGCAATAAGCGGAATAACATGGGTTGCTGTTTTATTGAGCCGCCGCTGCAAAAAGAAAACGGCGATAAAAAATGTAAAACCGATGAATAACAACAGCCGGGTGATCTCCGGCAGGGCGTACCGCAACGACAGCTCCATAAAATATATTTTAAAGAACGCGTCGAGGAACGGCGTGTAGGGCATCAGGTTAGCATAATACTGGTCGTACCAGGGCATGCCCCAGCGCGGAAAGGTAAAACCGCTGAACACGAATGCGGGCGAGGTGTAGAACAGCCCCACGTCCAGCGCCAGCATGGCGTCCGCCGCCAGCGCGGAGATCATCAGGCCGATGCCGGTACAGGCCAGCGCGAGCAGGTTGTACAGCAGGAAGAGGTTGCCCGTGGTGCCGGGATGGTCGAGCGAAAAAACGGGGAAGATGATGCCGGCGACCAGTATAAAATTTACCCAGGCCACGCCGAGATGCGCCAGCGTTTTGCCCGCCACGATAATGCCCGCGTGCTCACGGGCCGTTTGGCGCAGTTCCTCCATCGTTCCTTCGCTCCATTCCTTGTTCAGCGCCAGCAGCACCACCATGATGATCATCATTTGCAGCGCCACGGTAATAAGCCCCGGCACAAGGTAATGCTGGTAATTGTAAGTGGGATTGTACAAAGGGTAAGTGCTAAGGCTCACGGGCATGACCAGCGCCATCGCTTTTTCTTTCGCCATGCCTGTTTTTACAAACTTTTGCAGGTTTATGCCCGCGCCGGCGGTCACCAGCACGGTGGATGCGTCCTTATAGATCAGCTTGCCCGGCACCAGCGATGCGGCGTTGGTGAAGACGGGCACTTTCACCGGGTGCCTGCTTTTGATGTCGCGTTCCATATTTTTTGGAAAGTGTACCGCGCCGGTAATTTGCTGCGCCTGCATCAGCTGTTCCAGCTCCTGCCGGCTGTGAACGGTATGCGTGATGTGGATGCTCGGCGTTTGCTCCAGCAGGAAGGCAAGCTGCCGTGAAAGAGGGGAGTGGTCCTCGTCCCAAATAGCGGTGGGCAGGTCTTCCGCCTGCTGCTTGTCGTAGATATAAGCGTAGAAGAAAAAGAGGAACGCGGGCATCACCAGCAGCACCAGGCAATGGTCCGGCCGGGTGAGAATGCGTTTCCATTCCCGGAGGGCGATGTGTAATACGGCGCGGATCATGGTATCTGCAGAGAGGCCGTCATACCGGGGCGCAGGCCCTGCACGGCGGCGGCGTTCACGGGTTTGAGCTCTATGGTGAAGGTGCGCAGCTCGAAAGCGCCTTTGTCTTTCACCGGCACCCAGTTGGCAAATTCCAGCGAGGGCGCCACGGCGCTCACGTACGTTTCAAATTCTTCCGGCTCGCAGCCGGGCACGCGCACCTGTACTTTTTTGCCGATGGGCAGCGCGGCGGCTTTATCCTGCCGGATATTGAACCGCAGGAAATACGAACCGTTCTTTTGCAGCGTCATCATGGGATAACCGATGCTGACGATCTCGCCTTCGTGGATCACCAGCGACGACACGATGCCGTCCGCCGGCGCATGGATGCGGGTGTTGTCCGTCAGGGCTTTGGTCAGCTCGTAGCCCTGCTCGGCCTGTTTTAATATGGCCGCGGCGGTCTGGATGATCTCGGGCTGGGTGCCTTTTTCCAGCATTTCCTGGTTGAGCCGCGCGATCTCCATTTCTTTTTTGGCGGCCTGGTATTTGAAATAAATAATGTCTTTTTCGGTGCCCGACACCACGCTGTCGTTGTACAGCCGCTCCATGCGCCGGTAGGTCTTTTGCGCGAGGTCGTACTGGTCCTGCGCGATCTTGTACAGGTTGCCGGCATTGCGGATCACTTCGGGCCTGGCGCCTTTCTCCAGCAGCTTTACCTGCGACTGCGCGGCTTCTATCGCCGCCTCGGCCTGTTTGCGGACGGCGTTTATCTCGGTAGTGCGCAGCACGCCCAGCAGCTGGCCTTTTGTAACGGTATCGCCCTGCTCCACCAGCAGGGAATCCAGCCGGCCGGGAAATTCCGCGGCCACGTCCACATACGCCGCATCCACCATGCCGATGAACGTACCCTCGCGCGGGGAAGGGTTGCGGAGAAGGAACAGCACCGCCACCAGTAAAATGATGACGGGGATCAGCAAAGCCCAGTATTGAGACAGGAACCTTTTCATGGTAACAGCGTCGTGATTTGTTGTGGATTACCGGTGATGTTGTAATATTCCGCGGCGGCCAGCAGGTAGGCGAACAGCGCGGTGTTGTATGCTTTTGCGAGCTCTTCTTCCACCAGCAGCGCATCGTTCACGTCTTTCACGGATGCGAGCTGCTCGGCGAGCCTTGCCTGCACCTGCGTGGTGGTGAGCCGCGCCTGGTCGCGCGCCGCCTGCAGCGACCGCATATCCCTTTCCAGCACCGTCACTTTATTGCGCACCACCGCCGCGCTGGTTTCCAGCAGCGCCTGGGTATTGTCCGCCGCGATCTTCGCTTCCTGCACGAACAATTGCGAGGCTTTGATACGTTTCTGGTTGCTGAACCCGCTGAACAGCGTCCATTGCATTTCCACGCCAACGAGCCATGGCGGCGTGATCACGGGCAGGTCGCGCTGGTAGAGGTTCAGGCTGGCGATGCCGAAAATATTGGGCAGGCTGAGCGAGCGGCTTGCTTTTACGGTGCTTTCGGCGAGGGCGGTTTTACTTTCCACCGCTTTGTAGGCGGGGTTGCCTTTCCAGAAATCCGGCGGTGCGGCATCGGCGGGCAGCGCATGATAACGGAGTGTGTCCGTGACCGTTAGCAAGGTATCCTGCGGCACCTCCAGCAGTCGTTTCAGCTCGGCCATCGCGTTGAGCTTTTCCAGCTCCAGGTTCGTCCGCCGCGACCGGGCGAAGGTCAGCGCCACGGTGGCCCAGTTGCGCTGGTACGGCGGAACGATCTCGTTGCGCACCAGCGACGCGGCGTACCGTTCGTTTTTTTCCATCGCGGCGATCACCGCGTCCTGCGAGCGCAGCTGTGTGTTGTAAAAAAGTATGCGGATAAAAGCGGCGGCCAGCGCGAAGTCCGTTTGTTTCTCCGCCAGCTCCACGTTGATGATGCCGGATTCGTATTCCGCGCGGGCGATATCCCTGGCCGTGGCGAGCTTGCCGCCGAGGTAAATGGGCTGGCGAAGACCGAGCGCCGCGGTGAAATAGCTTTGTTTGCTGAGCGGCGGGTTGTAGTCGGGATACAAGGCGCCGATGATGTCTTTGGAAGTTTGATAGATCCTGTCCTGCGCGGGTTGCGGCAGGTCGTTGCCGGTGATCTCGCGGTACACGTTATTGGCGGTGGAAACGCTTTGCTGTGAAGAGCCTTCCACGATACCGCCCTTTACCTGCTGCAAATTGATCTCAAGCGGGCGGCTGAGGTAATTGTAACCGGCCAGCAGGTCGATCTTAGGGAAGTAAGTGGCCTGTTGGGCTTTGAGCTGGTACTGGCGGGCGTTCAGCGAGGTGCGGGCCTGTTCCACCGCGAGGTTGTGCTGCCGCGAGAGGCGGAAACATTCCGCCAGCGTCAGCTCCGCCGTTTGTGCATGGGCGTTTGCGTGGACGGCCAGCATGCCCAGGAGGCAAATGAGGGTTTTGGCTGATAGGTCCATACTTAGGATAAAAACAGCGGGGCGCGGTTATTTGTTCACACTGAAGGTAATGGGTATTGTCTTATGCATAAAGCTCCGGGAAATGGCTGGCTTTGCGCGAATACGAAGCCTATTGCCGTATCCCGTGATATACTTCATGAAAAACCGGCGCTATGCAAACGCTGTCATGTCCCCAAATCTATTCTGCATTCAATAAAAAAGACCGGCACAACGGCCGGTCTTTCCACTATATCTTGTGCAATGCGACTTATATCAGCGCATCATACAATATCTCCACGGGATGCTGCGCTTTCGCGCCGGTGCCGTCTTTGATCTGGTGCCGGCAGCTGGTGCCGGGTGCCGCTATCAGCGTGCCTTCCGCGGCATTGCGCACCGCCGGGAACAATACCAGCTCGCCGATCTTCATCGACACGTCGTAGTGCTCTTTCTCATAACCAAAGGAACCCGCCATGCCGCAGCAGCCGGAGGGGATCACGTCTACTTTGTAACCTTCGGGGAGACTGAGGATCTTTTTGCTGTGCAGCACGCTGCTGAGCGCCTTTTGCTGGCAATGCCCGTGCAGCTTGATCTTTTTGTCCGCGCCGCGGAACATATCGCTGCGGATGTTGCCGAGGTCCGCTTCGATGGACAGGAACTCGTCGACCATATACACGTTTTTGGCGAGCTGTTTGGCCGCGTCGCGCAGTTCGTCGCTCACGAGGTCCGGGTATTCATCCCTGAAACCCAATATAGCAGAGGGTTCTATGCCCACCAGCGGCGTTTGTTCGCTGATGATGCTGCTGAATAAACGCACGTTCTTCTCCGCGATCACTTTCGCTTTTCGCAGGAAACCTTTGGAAAGCAAAGCCCTGGCGCTTTCCGGGTGCTCCACGGGAATTACCTCATACCCAAGTTTCCGCAGCAGGTTCACCGCTTTGATGCCTACATGCGTATCGTTATAATTCGTGAATTCATCGCAGAAAAGATACACTTTGCGCGCCTGGGTAACCGGCTGCGGGTTTTGTTTCAGCCATTTGCGCAGCGTTCTCTTTTCCAGCGTGGGCAGGGAACGTTTTACGGCAAAGCCGGAGAAACGTTTGATAAGCCTGCCGCTCAGCTCGTTCTTCACCAGCCAGTTGTAAATGCCCGGCGCGATGGAGGCAAGACTGGTGAGCATCCTGAAGTTGGCGATCATCCAAACGCGCAGGCTGATGCCGTTGGCGTCGTAGTAATGCTGGAGGAACTCCATTTTCATTTTCGCCACGTCCACGTTGGAAGGGCATTCGGATTTGCAGCCCTTGCAGGCGAGGCAAAGGTCGAGCACCTCGTATATTTCTTTCGAGTCGAACTTGTTTTCTTTGGTGGAATTGGTCAGCACTTCCCGGAGTATGTTTGCCCTTGCGCGGGTGGTGTCTTTTTCATTGCGGGTAGCCATATAGCTGGGGCACATGGTGCCGCCGCTGAGGTGCGTTTTGCGGCAGTCGCCGGAACCGTTGCATTGCTCCGCATGCTGCAGGATGGTCTGGTGCGGGAAATGAAAAATGGTGTTGAGATCGGGCGCTTTTTTACCGGGCTCGTACCGCAGGTTGCTGTTCATGGACGGCGTGTCGACGATCTTGTGCGGGTTGAAGATGTTGTGCGGGTCCCAGGTGTATTTTACCTGGCGCAGCAGCTGGTAGTTTTTCGGGCCGATCATCTGCCGGATGAACTCGCCTCTCAGCCGCCCGTCGCCGTGCTCGCCGCTGAGCGAGCCGTTGTATTTTTTTACGAGGGTGGCGATCTCTTCCGCGATGGTGCGGAAAAGCCGGTTGCCCTCTTCCGTTTTCAGGTTGATGATGGGGCGGAGGTGGATCTCGCCGCTGCCCGCGTGGGCGTAGTGAACGGAGAACAGGTCGTATTTTTCGAGTATGCGGTTGAACTCCGCGATGTAGGCCGGCAGGTCTTCCACGGCCACGGCGGTGTCTTCGATCACGGGCACCGCCTTTTCGTCGCCCGGCAGGTTGCTGAGCAGGCCCAGCCCGGCTTTGCGCAGTGTCCAGATCTTTTTGGTATCGTCGCCGAAAAGGAGGGGGAAATGATAACCCAGCCCCGCGGCCTGCAGTTCCGCCTTCAGCCTGTCCGCCACTTCAACGATCGCTTCGCGGGTATCGCGGAGAAATTCCACGACGAGAATGGCGCCGGGATCGCCTTCCACGAAAAAGCGGTTCTTGCGCTGCTCGATGTTGTCCTTCGTGCATTCGAGGATAAAGTGGTCGATCAATTCGCTGGCGCTGGGCTTGTAACGCATGGCGATGATGTTGGCGCGCAGCGATTCGTCGATGGTGTTGAAATGTATGCACAGCAGCCCCGCTTCTTTGGGCGGCGCGGGTGAAATGTTGAGCTTGATCTCGGTGAGGAAAGCCAGCGTGCCTTCGGAGCCCGCGATCAGCTTGCAGAAGTTGAAATCTTCCCGGCCTGCCGTGAAGGGCGCCGTTTCGAGTAGCATATCGATGGCGTAGCCGGTGTTGCGGCGTAATATCTCGGGTTTGGGGAATTCTTTGCGGATCTCCCGCTGGTTGTCCGCATTGCCGAGCAGGGTGCGCACCTGGCGGTATACTTCCGTTTCGAGCGTACCGTCGCTGGCTTCGCATTTGGCGTGGAACTCGTCCGCCGTGAGCGCGCCGAACGTGGCCTCGCTGCCGTCGCTGAGGATGGCGTTGACGGACAGCAGGTGCTCGCGCATGCTGCCGTACACTACGGAATTGGAGCCGCAGGAGTTGTTGCCCACCATGCCGCCGATCATGGCGCGGTTGGCGGTGGAGGTTTCCGGGCCGAAATAAAAGCCGTACGGTTTGAGGAAAAGGTTCAGCTCGTCGCGGATCACGCCGGGCTGCACGCGTACCCAATGCTCTTCGGTGTTGATCTCGAGAATGCGGGTGAATTTTTTGGACACGTCCACGATGATGCCGTTGCCCACAACCTGGCCGGCGAGCGAAGTGCCGGCGGTGCGCGGTATCAGCGAGGTCTTGTGCTCCCGGGCGAACCGGATGAGGGTCTTGATATCGGATTCGTTTTCAGGGATGGCTACCGCCAGCGGCATTTCGCGGTAAGCGGAAGCGTCTGTGGCGTACAGGGTACGCATGGTGTCGTCTGTATATAATTCGCCTTTTAGTTCCTGGCCGAGCTTTTCCAGCAATTCTCGCTTGATCATGAGTGCGAAATTAATACATTCGACACACTGTTAAAATAGCCCCTGAAAGAGCGTATTTTCCCGGTGGAGGTTGGGTTTCCTGATCTTCAGTCCTGTAGCGGCTTCCAGCCGCTCGCCGAGGTAAACGGCCATTTCCGGTACGGCGGTATCGTCGTGCATATGCACGAAAAAATCGGCTTCCTCGAGCCCGTTCGCCAGCCAGAAGGCCAGCCGGTTCACCCAGTCGTCCGCCCGCTGGTAGTCGGTGGGGTGCAGGCTGTTGCCCACAAAACGTATCATGGCGCGGGGCACCGGCAGATGCATATGCACCACGTCGCGTCGGCCGGCCGTATCGGTGATCACGAGGCCCATGTTCAGGTTCCGGAGGGTACGGTACAGCGTTTCACTGTGATACGTGTCCGCGAACCATTCGGGATGGCGCAGTTCCACGAAAAAGGGAAGGTCTTTCGGCAGGGAGGCCAGGTAGGTGAACAGCAGGTCTTTCCGCGCCGGGCCGAAGCTTTCGCTCATCTGCATAAAGACCGGTCCCAGCCGGTTCCCGAAGGCATGGATGCTTTCGAGGAAAGCATCGGTCTGTTCCCTCGCGTTCACCAGGCTGGAATAATGGCTGATGCTTTGCGGCACCTTCGGGCTGAACCGGAAGTCCGGCGTACCGACCTTTTCCGCCCATCCCCGGATGGTACCGGGCGGGTATATCTTGTAATGGGTGGCGTTCAGCTCCACGCTGCCAAAGTGTTTGGCGTATTCCGGCAGGAAGTCCTTTTCCTTTGTTCCTTTCGGGAACACCCCGCCCAGCCAGTCTTTCCGGTTCCAGGTGGTGGCGCCCAGCGTTACGAGGGGCCGGGCCGCGGGCTGGCCGCGGAGTACTTCGTTATTAAAAGCCGGTTCCGCCGGCAGCTTGAAGTCGATGTTGCTGAGGACGCCGGGGTCCTGCCTTCCGAACTGCATGCTGCAATGTATTATTTTTTAAGGCAATCGGCGAGCGCCCTGTTTTCTTAATTTCATTAACGATTCTTTGAATTGTGATTTTATCGGTTTAAATTATATGCAGTATGGAGATATTACACGTTAGCGCGGAATGTTACCCGGTCGCCAAGGTGGGCGGCCTTGGAGATGTGGTGGGGGCATTGCCCAAATACCAGTATGAAGCCGGCTCTATCGCGAAAGTGGTAATGCCCGCTTACCGCACGCCGTTCAGGGAAAACGGGCAGCACCGGTTCGAGCTGGTGCACCAGGGCGGTTTGTGGCTGGGGCACGACTGGTACCACTTCAACGTATGGAAAGAAAGCGCCAACGTGCTCGGCTTCGACCTTTACCAGGTGGACATACCCGGCCTGCTCGACACGGTGGGCGTGTACGGGTATACGAACGACACGGAACGTTTCCTCGCTTTCCAGGTGGCGGTGCTGGACTGGCTCAACGAATGGCAGCACCAGCCGGACGTGATCCATTGCCACGACCATCACACCGGCCTGATCCCTTTCCTGACGCTGTACGGCAACAAGTACAAACGCCTCAAAGACATCCCCACGGTGCTCAGCATTCACAACGCGCAATACCAGGGCCAGTTCGGCTGGGACAAACTATACCTCATCCCGTCCTTCGACCTGTGGAAAAGCGGCCTGCTCGACTGGAACGGCGCCATTAACCCGCTGGCCGCGGCCATCAAGTGCTGCTGGCGGTTCAATACCGTTTCGCCCAGTTATATGGAAGAACTGTTCCACCACGCCAATGGCCTGGAATCCTTGCTGAGCGCCGAAAGGAGCAAGGCGAGAGGCATTCTCAACGGCATCGACGACAAAGTGTGGGACCCCGCCAACGACCCCATGACCGCCGCGAAATACGGGCAGAAGGACGTTGCCAAAGGCAAGCAGGCCAACAAGGCGGCCCTTTGCGAAACCTTCGAGCTCGACCCCGCGCTGCCGCTGTTCGTATTCATCGGTCGGCTGGTGGGCGACAAAGGGGCGGACCTGCTGCCCGAGATCATCGGCAGGGCGCTGGCCGAACACCCGGGGAAGCTTAACTTTCTCGTGCTGGGCAGCGGCGACGCGCATACCGAATGGATGCTGCAGCAAACGCGCGCTTACGCCGATGAACACTTTAACGTGTATATCGGTTATAACGAGGCGCTCAGCCACCAGATGTACGCCGGGGCGGACTTCCTGCTTATGCCTTCCAGGGTGGAACCCTGCGGGCTGAACCAGCTGTACGCCATGCGGTACGGCACCTTGCCCATCGTGCGCACCACCGGCGGGCTCATAGACACCGTAACCGATTTCGGCGACGAAGGAGGCACCGGTATCCGGTTCTTCCAGGCCACGGCGGGCGACGTACTGCACGCCATCGGCCGCGCGCTGGAACTGTACGCCGCCAGAACAAAATTTTCAAAGATCAGGAAGGCCGCCATGCAGCAGGACCATTCCTGGGATAAAGCAGCACAACAATACATCGATCTGTACACCAGCCTAAAATAAAGTTAATGTTATGTCTAATGCAGTGATCTCCATTATTCTCGGCGGGGGAGCCGGAACAAGGCTCTATCCCCTGACCCGCAGCCGCTCCAAGCCGGCAGTGCCCGTGGCTGGTAAATACCGCCTCGTGGACATCCCCATTTCGAACTGCCTCAATGCCTCCCTGCACCGCATTTTCGTGCTTACGCAGTTCAATTCCGCGTCGCTGAACAAACACATCAAAAACACTTACCACTTCAGCCATTTCAGCAAAGCGTTCGTGGACATACTGGCGGCCGAGCAAACGCCCGACAACCCCACCTGGTTCCAGGGAACGGCGGACGCCGTGCGGCAAACGCTGCGGCACCTCGAGAACTTCGAGTTCGAGTACGCGCTCATCCTTTCCGGCGACCAGCTGTACCAGATGGATTTCCGCGAAATGATCCAGCACCATATCGACAAAGGGGCCGACATTTCCATCGCCACCATTCCCGTACACGCCCGCGAGGCCACGGAATTCGGCATTCTCAAAACCAACGAGGACAGCTTTATCTCCTCCTTTATCGAGAAGCCGAAAAAAGAGCTGCTGCCCGACTGGAGCTCCGACGTGAGCCCCGAAATGCAGCGCGAGGGACGCATCTATCTCGCGTCCATGGGCATTTATATCTTCAACAAACAGCTGCTGTTCGACCTGCTGACCAACAACCCCGAAGCGACGGATTTCGGCAAGGAGATCATCCCCAACAACATCGACCAGCACAAGGTATTGAGCTTCCAGTACGAAGGCTACTGGACGGATATCGGGAACATTTCGTCCTTCTTCGAGGCCAACCTCGGCCTTACGGACGATATCCCGCACTTCAACCTTTTCGACGATACCAAAACCATTTTCTCCCGCCCCCGCATGCTGCCCCCGGCAAAAATATCCGGCACCACGCTGGAAAAGACCGTGATAGCGGACGGCTGCATCATCAACGCCAGCCGGCTGGAACGCTGCGTGGTAGGCATCCGCACACGTATCGGCAAAGGCACCACCATCAGCAACAGCTACCTGATGGGCAACGACATTTACCAGACGCTCGACGAGATCAACAATGCCCGCGCTAAAGGCCGGCCGCCCATCGGCATCGGGGAACGCTGTTATATCAACAATGCGATCATCGACAAAAACGCATGTATCGGAAACGACGTACGTATCAATGGAGGCAAGCACCTGGAAGACGGGGATTTTGAAAAATATACCGTGAAGGATGGCATTGTTGTTGTGAAGAAAGGAGCTGTACTGCCAGACGGCTTCCAGTGCCTCGAATGAATGTTTACGCCTTAAAAATGTTGGTATATGAAAATTCCTATAGAGCGGCAATCGACAAAGATATCACCCGACCTGAAGCGGGTGGTGGCAAGGTTCTTTTTCAACGGCGACGCCCGCGCAAAGGGCATCATCCTCAAAGTGATGGAAATGACGGAAGAGGATGTGGTAAAGGAGCTGACGCCCTTGCTGCGGAATTTTTCCCGCCGTCACCGCAACATTACCCGCATATTTGAAAGGCATGCAGACAAGCTCCGCAATCTCTTCATCGCGCTGAAGATCGACTACGACGAAATGAGCCAGCGGCGCAAGCTGCTGATCGGCTCGTTTTTCACCAACGAGTTCTCCATCGAGTCCGCCGCGTTCTTCAACCCTTCCATCATCGAAGATGTGGACCAGAGCGGGCTGGAGGAAGGCGAAAAACGCGTGGTGCTCAGCTTTCGGGCTGTGGGCGAGGGACACGTCAGCTCCATCGTGTTCCGGCAGGCCATTATCAACCGTTTCAACGAGATCACCGTGGTGCCGGCGGGTAATTATGTGGACGAACCGGATATTATCCGCAACACCGTCTACCACAAAAACGTCTTTTTCCAGAACGCCGTTTCCATCAAGCTGCCGGACTCCGTGATCCGCGAGATCAGCAGCTCGCTGCCGGACACCTTCGAATATATCGCGCTCAAAAGGCTTATCCGCGACATGCAGCAGCGTTATCAGGTGGACCACCTGCTGAAACGCAACCTCGAGCGGCTGCTGTGGCTGGCCGATTCTTATTACGAGATCAATTTTTCGCTGGACACCGATATTTCCGACCGCGTGATATTCCCGTATTCCGAAGCGGAAAGCCGCGGCATCGAGGACGCGCGTTTTGTCAAATACACCGGCGATACCAGCGGCGTAACGTATTACGCCACCTACACCGCTTTTGACGGCGTTACCATCCAGCCGAAGCTGCTGCAGACCCGCGATTTTTATCATTTCAAGATCATGCCGCTGTACGGAGAAGGCGCGCAGAACAAGAACCTGGCGCTGTTCCCGCGCAAGATCAACGGCAAATACGCGATGATGAGCCGCATAGACGGCATCAACAATTACATCATGTATTCTGACAAGATCAATATCTGGGAGAACCCCGAGATCCTGCAAACGCCAAAATACCCCTGGGAATTCGTGCAGATCGGCAACTGCGGCTCACCGATCGAAACGCCGGAGGGCTGGCTGGTGATCACGCACGGCGTAGGCCCGATGCGCACCTATTGCCTCGGCGCCACATTGCTCGATCTTGAAAATCCGAAGATAGAGATCGGCCGGCTGAAAGAACCGCTGGTAGTGCCGAACAAGGACGAGCGCGAAGGTTATGTGCCGAATGTGCTGTACAGCTGCGGTTCGCTGATACACAACAACGAGCTGATCATTCCGTATGGATTGTCGGATTATGCGTCGACTTTTGCGACGGTGCATTTGAACGATCTGCTGGAGAAGGTGCGGGAGGGGTGAGTACCTTCTCATACACCTTCACATAATCCTCCACCATCTTCTGCCTACTGAAATTCGCCATCGCATGATCGCGGCAGGCCTGCCGGCTGATATGCTTTATATCGTCGATCACCTTCACAGCCTCTTGAAGGTCTTTCACCAAAAAACCCGTTTTCCTATCCACGATCAGTTCGGGCATCGAGCCGCGGTTGTAAGCGATCACCGGTGTGCCGCACATCATGGCTTCGGCCACGCTGAGGCCGAAAGGCTCGTCGAAGTGGATGGGATGCAGTAATGCCTTTGCATTGCCGAGCAGCTGCTTTCGCTGCGAAGGGCCGGCGTGGCCCACGTACCGTACCTGTTCGCCGTCGATCAGCGGCTCCACTTTTTCACGGAAGTACGCCTCGTCCTGCACGATGCCCGCAATCACAAGCCGGTGGCCTGTTTGCCGGGCAATGTCTATCGCGTCGCGGGCGCCTTTGTGGGGATGGATGCGGCCGAAGAACAGCAGGTAATCGTCCGGAGCTTCCACGTAATCGAACTCCGTAGGGGCGATGCCGTTATACACCGTGGCGGCGTAGCGCAGCAGCGGGCTGCGGTCGGAATTGCTGATGGACACATAATGCGATACTTCGTTATATTTTTTGTACACGGGTATGATGCGCGGGGAAGAAAAGCCGTGGATGGTGGTGACCATCGGCGTGCCGATCAGTTTTGAATAGGTGAGCGGCAGGAAATCGAAATGATTGTGGATGATGTCGAACCGGCGGGCCTGTTCCATCAGGTGGCTGATGTGCAGGCATTCCAGCACTTTGGCGTCCTGGCTGCGGTCTTCTTCATAGCCTTGCCCGCATACGGATTCGAGCTTGGCGCCGGTCAGCGAATTGCCGGTGGCGAAAAGCGTTACGTCCCAGCCTTTCGCCACCAGCCCTTCGGTAATATTGGACGCCATTTGCTCCCACGGGCCGTAATGCACGGGCGGCGTGCGCCATGCAACGGGGGATAAAACCGCTACTCTCATAGGTTTCAGCTTATTTTACTGACCATGTTGGTAGTAGTGGTGATAATGGCGGTTTTGACGGTTTTTTCCTGCCGTGGCACCATTTCAAGGCTTTTGAGCACCGCGATATGGGAAATAAAATACGCGACCGTGCTCTCCGCGCCCTGGTTGCGGTTCACGCCCGCGGGCGAAAGGCCGTCGCAGCAGCCCTGTGTTTCGTGGTCGTACAGCGGGATGCGCAGCGCGTTCTCGCCGTGGAACCAGTTGTAGCAGGTGAACATCTTTTGCAGATATGCGCGGTTGCCGGTTACGGCATGCGCCTGCTGGTAAAGCAGCACCATGGCCATGGTCTCGATGGCCTGCTGGTCGAACAGCGGGCATTCGCCGCCTTCGCAATGCCAGCCTTCGTTGCCAAAGTAGCCGCGGTGCATGGTCAGGTTTTCGAGGAAGTGAAGACTGTCCATCGCGATGTTGAGCAGCTGATCGTTGCCCGTGAGCTGCGCGGCGTGGAAAAACGCGAGCGGCAGGATGCCGTTATCGTAGGTCATGCTTTTTTCGAACCAGCGCCATTGTTCGTTGCTGTTGCTGTTCCACGCGGCGATCATGGGCTGCAGCAGCCCGTCCAGCACGGCGAACATTCCTTCGTCGGACGGGTGGTAGGTTAAATAGTGGCATACGCCGATCACGGCGTTGGCGCGGCCGCGCAGGTGTTCGAGCGCGCCGAAGTGCCGGGTGGATTTATGGAACAGCTCGGTGGCAAATTCGCGGTAGGAATTATTCGGCGCATAACGCACGAGATAACCCAATGCCCAAACGGTGCGGCCGAAAGAATCTTCGGAGCCCACTTCGTCCAGGTACTGGCGGCTGAAGCTGAGGAAGTTCCTGAAGTTGCCGTCCGGCGTTTGCATGTAATGGATAAAGCTTAGGTAGATCGGCAGCAGGTCCGGGTTTTCCTTGCTTTTGCGGTGCGGCTGCGCCATCAGCATCATCATCAGCGCGCGGGAATTATCGTCGAGGCAATACCCTTCTTTCAGGTTGGGGATGCCGTATTTGGCGTGCTGCACGATGCCGGTGTCGTCCGTCAGTCTTCGTATGTGCGTTAAGTTTAGCGGCGGCAATGCGCTTACGTCGGGCAGGGGGCGGTTGCTGAAGGAAGCGGGTCTCGGCGTGCTGAGGATCTTTCTCGCCAGCTGGCGGTAACGCGCGCCCATACGGCTCCAGCGCAGCTCGCGGCCGTATTCGCTGGCGCGTGCGCGAAGGTTTTCCAGCTCGTCCGGATCGTCGAGCAGGTTGCGGATGAGCGCGCCCAGCTCTTCGTGCTGAGAGAAGCCGAACAGCTGGCCGCGTCCATCATCGAGGAGCTCTTTCGCATACCAGTACGGCGTGGAAAGAACAGCGGCCCCCGCACCCAGTGCATATGTGAGAGTGCCGCTGGTAATCTGGGTCTCGCTAAGATATGGTGTAACGTAAATATCGCTGTGAGTGAGGTAGGCGAACAGGTCGTCTTCCGTCAGGAACTTGTCCACGAACAGCACATGCTCTTCCAGCTTCAGCCTGCTCACCAGCTCATGCAGGCTTTGCCGGTACTCTTCCCCCGCATGCCTTATCACCGCCGGATGCGTTTTACCCGCCACTACGTACAGGATGTCCGGGTGACGGCCGATCACGGCGGGCAATGCGTTGATCACCGTTTCGATGCCCTTGTTCCGGCTCAGCAATCCGAACGTAAAGATCACCTTGCGGTGACGGAGCGCTTCGGGCAGGATGTCGGAGCTGATGGAGAGCTGTTCAAAATCAGGCACGCCGTGAGGGATAAGCATGATCTTGTCCGCCGGTACTTCGTAAATGTCCTCGAGGAACGATGTGGCAAGCCTGCTCATCACGATCACGCGGGAGGCATGACGGGCGATCTCCCGCACCACGCTTTTCTGCATAAAGGAAGGTTCCTTCAGCACAGTGTGGAACGTAACGATATAAGGCGTTTTGATACGGTGAAGGAACGGGAGCAGGTATATGCCGCTTTCTCCCCCAAAAATGCCAAACTCGTGCTGCACGATCACGAGATCGACATCGGTATTGTTCACATGGTCGGCGGCATCGAGGTAATCCTGCATGTGCTGCTGCCGGATGGTGAAAGTCACTTCGGGCGGGTAATCATACACCTGCCCTTCGTCGTTCATGGCAATAACGGACACTTCGGGAACGTCTTCCGCGTCTCCGCAAACCGCTTTGATCAAATGCTCGGTAAATGTTGCAATTCCACACTCACGGGGAAAGTACGAGGCTATATACGCAATCTTCATAAGATGTAATTTTTCAGCTATTGTTTTTTGTTGTGCAGGGTACAGGGGCCGGGCTCTCGAACATCCGGAGGACAAAATATATTTGCAAATCTGGTGCCGCGAAAAAATTGTGGAGCGGCGTAACGCTCATTCCCCAACCCGGCAATGAATTGTGATAAATGGTAATATCAACCGGCTGGGAATAATGTAGTTTCGGGTTATCTTCGTGTCTTCAAAAAAAAGAATTGTGACTCAACAGATATTACCGGTAGTAAATTATCATACGCTGCCTTTTGCGGGAACGGGCTTCTGCAGCCCGCTGATTGCGGATTTCCTGGCTGCGCGCGGACCATTGAGCAATTTTTACGAATATAACCCAATTAACCCGGACTTCCATAAAGCCATGCTGTTAAAGGCGGAGCAGCCCATCAGGCGGGACATATTGGCAGAGACGCTGTACGCGCAGTACGGCCATATGGAACTGAGGGAAGAAGTGCGGGCCAACATCGGGCTTTTGCAGGCTACCAACACGTTTACCATTTGCACCGCGCATCAGCCGAATATTTTCACCGGTTATCTTTATTTCGTTTATAAAATATTACAAACTGTCAAACTAGCACAGGAGCTGCAACGGCAATACCCCGAGCGGCATTTTGTACCGGTTTATTATATGGGGAGCGAGGACGCGGACCTCGAAGAGCTGGGCTCCATCAACCTCGAAGGCCGCAAGCTCACCTGGGACACGGACCAGACGGGCGCCGTGGGCCGCATGCACACCAAAGGGCTGGACAAGCTGATCGCCGAAATAGAGGCCCTCACCGGCTCCATGCCGCATGCGCCGCAGCTGCTGGACTTGCTGCGCAAAGCCTACCTGGAGCACGATACCATCCAGGAAGCCACGATGTACCTGGTGAACGAGCTGTTCGGCTGTTACGGCGTGGTAGTGCTGATAGCCGACAGCCCCGCTTTCAAACGGCTGCTGATACCCGTTATGGAAGAGGAGCTGCGCGAACAAAGCTCCCAGGCCATCGTCGGGAAAACCATCGCACGGCTGGCCGAACATTACAAAGTGCAGGCTACGCCGAGGGAAATAAATCTTTTTTATTTAAAGGATAACATCCGGGAACGCATCGTAAAAGAAGGGGAGCTGTGGAAGATATTACACACTTCGTTGTCGTTCACCTGGGACGAATTGCGGGCGGAGCTGCACGACCATCCGGAGCGGTTCAGCCCTAACGTGATCCTCCGCGGCATCCTGCAGGAAACCATCCTGCCCAACATCGCGTTTATCGGCGGCGGCGGGGAAGTGGCGTACTGGCTGGAACTGCGGGACCTGTTCCGTCATCATCACGTGCCTTACCCCGTAGTGCTGCTGCGCAACTCCTTTCTGTGGGTACGGCAGGAAGAAAGCAGGCGGCTGAGCAAGCTCGGCATTTCGCCGGTGGCGCTTTTTGAAGATACGGAATTGCTGGTAAGCCGCTTTGTGCACGAGCATACGCAGGCCGCGCTCGTGTTGAAAGAAGAATATGCCGCGGTGGAAAAGCTGTATAACGAGCTGGAGGAAAAAGCGCGTTCGATAGACGTTACGCTCGTTGCTTCGGTGAACGCGGAACGGAGCCGCGCGATCAAATCCATCGGCAAGCTGGAGCACAAGTTCCTGCGGGCGGAGAAAAAGAAATTCCAGTGGCAGACGGACCAGCTCCGCGGGATCAAAGACCGCTTGTTCCCCGGCAACTCCCTGCAGGAGCGCAGGGAAAACTTCATCCCTTATTACGCCCAGTACGGGCCGGCTTTTTTTGACGATATCCTGAAGGCTATCGATCCGGTGACGGACCAGTTGAAGGTGATCTCCGAAATGTAAGATCGCTGAAACGCATCACGATGGAGGAGTGCTTTCGCTACAGATGACCGCTGAAACGCTGTCAGCTTTTAACTATTAATGATTTCCTCGCCGTGAACGGCGGCTTTTTTCATGTCTTTCAGCACGGTGAACAGCGCCTGGAACTGGTCGCGCACGTGTTTGATCTCCAGCATCTCTTCTCTTTCCTCCGTATGCCCCTGGTCCTGGTTGATCTGCTCCTGGCGCAGCTTCAGCAGGTGTTCCAGCCGGTCTTCCAGGCTATGGAACGCCGCCGGCATTTCCGGGTCGGCCATCCGCGCGCCCACGGTCACATATTGCTCTATCTGGTCCATGATCGTCAGCAGGAACAGTAAAATGTCCTTATACTCCGGCCGCTTGTATTTCAGCCGGTGCTGCAGCGCATAGGCGCTCAGCTGCGCGATATGCGAGGCCAGCGAATGGCTCAGCACCACGAAGTGGTACAGCTCGGAACCATAACGCCGTTTGCTTTTCGGCTCCGTCAGCATGCGCTGGAACGCCGCGGTGAGGTTCGCCGTGGTCACATGCACCTCTTTGCGCGCCAGCTTGTAGGCGATCAGGCTGAAAGGCCTGTCCGTATACAGGTTCATCACCTGTGTAAGATATTGTTTGTTGGAAGAGATGGTCTTGACCATATAATCCGGCAGGAAACGGAACTCCCAGCTCGGCCAGAAAATATAGTTGAACAGGAACGCGATGCCGCCGCCGATCAGCGTGTCCAGCACGCGCTGCGTCACGTTCTGGAAATCCGCCGGGTACAGGAAATGCAGCAGGAACAATACGAACGGCGTGGTGAACACTACGCTTGTAATGTAATGGTACGACTGGAAGCTGTAGGCGCCTAGAATGCAAAGCAGCATCATCACGAATATCACGGTATCGTCGCGCGTAAGCCAGAGCACGCCCGCGGCAAAGCACGCGCCGATGATGGTGCCGGTGATGCGCTGGTAGCTGCGCATTTTGGTAAGACTGAAGCCGGGCTTTAGTATCACCACGATGGTGAGCAATATCCAGTACGCGCGGCTCAGCTGCAATGCCTGTCCCAGCAGGAAGCCGCTCATCATCGCCAGCGCGGCGCGTACGCCGTGGCGGAAAATGTGCGAGTCGAACGTGAGGTTGTGCATGAACGTGGTGAGGTCGTATTGCTGGCGGGTGGTGAACTTGCTCAGCTCCAGCTGGTGGTCGAAGCTGGCTTCCTTCACGCGTTCGAGACGGGTGAGGCGGTGCATGTTGTACACGCGCTGCGCGATATGCTGAAGGTTGTCGAATATGCTTTCGAAATGAATGAGGTCGGCGCGTTCCTTCAGCGTGGGCAGCGAGGCCTGGTACTCTCTGAACGCGCGTTTGCTGTGGTCCAGCTCCAGGCGGAGGTTCACTTTTGGCAGGGAGCGCTGCGAGGCGCTTACGGCAATGCCGATATTGTCCAGCTCTTCGGCGAAGCGCAGAATGGTGCCGTGCAGCTCATTGATCACGGGCGTGCCGGCAAAACGCTGCTGGAGGCTGGTGTAGTCGATCTGCGAGGCCATGATCTGCTCGTGCATGTCCACCAGGTCGAGAAAGATGAGCACCATGCTTTTACTGATGCTGGTGGTGCCCTGCTGGGCGGAGCGCATTTTGAGCAGCAGCTCGCGCACGGCTTCCTGCTTGTCGTTGACGATCACCTGCTGGGCGAGCACTTCGCGGTAGGTGTCGGTAATGTCTTTGTCCGGCCGGTAAAAGTCGGCGCGCAGGCGCAGGTATTTGTCGGTTTGCTGTATGCAGTCGCCCAG
>CBINIO010000014.1:0-19309 GCA_966250725.1 uncultured Chitinophaga sp. | reverse complement strand
AGTGGCCGGCTCGCAGAAAAAAAGCGGCCAGCATAACGGGACCGCTTTTGAAGAAGTGTGGAGATGCGCGACTTATTGTATTGAGGTGAAGTAAGAATTATTGTTTAATAAATGAAGACGGCCGTACACCACTGTACGGCCGTACTTTTTATGGAGCCCGTCTGCAAAGCGGAGTTGCTTCCGTTTTATCGGCGGCTTCGCGCTTTTCGCACATTGTCTATTTCCGCAGCAACGCCGTGACGCACCACAGCAGCGGGGCCTGGCCATGCAGGTCGCCGGTGAGGCGTTTGCGGTCGAGGTAATATTGATGATCGTTTTTCATATTGGTGCCTTCGCAAACGTCGCGGATGTCGGAGTTTTTATCAAGGTAAGTAACGAGCGACAGCCAGGCTTTGCGCGCGGCGGGGCCATAGGTGCGGGCGTCCAGCCAGCCGTTTTTGACGCCGGTGATCATCGCGAAGGTGAACATGCCGGTGCAGGAAGTTTCTTTCCATGCGGTGGGATCGTCTATGAGCTGGCGCCACATGCCGTCTTCCGCCTGGTATTTCAGCAGCGAGGCCATCATGGCCTGATACGCTTTCAGGATGCGCGGGCGGTTGGGATTGTCTTCCGGTACGGAACGCAGCAGCTCGCTCATGCCGGCGGCCATCCAGCCGTTGCCGCGGCCCCAGAAGAAGGGGGCGTTGGGGGCGTGGTAAAAAAGACCGTTCGGCTTTTGCAGGCTGTCGAGATAAAGCACCATTTCGTTAGCCGCTTTGTCGATATACGAGCGGTCGCCGGTGGCGCGGTAGGCCTGGCTTTGCACGGCGGTGATCATGAACATGTCGTCTATCCAGAGGCGGGTTTGCCAGGTGTACCCCTTGTTGTAAAACACGTGCGATTCGGGTTTTACGCGTTTCCCTTCCGGCGGCCCCCATTGTTTGTCCGCAATGTGTTTGCCGAGGGTGAGGTAACGGACGTCCTTTGTTTGCAGGTACAGCTCCAGCGGCACGGCGCCAAAAACGGCGTAATCCACATGGTCCGGAACGGGGACGAGCGTGTCGCGGTCGCCTAGCAGCGGTTCGAAACGGTCCGCCAGCTGTTGCCGGAGCTTTTTATTACCGGTTACTTTCGCAAAGGTGAGCGCGCCGTACCAGGCGCAGGTTTCGGGGTAAGTGATCACCCTGGGCGGATAAGAGCGGCCGAAATTGGTATGCGGCGTCGCCACGAAACGGTCGGCCACCCGTTTGCCGATCTCTTCCGGCGTGGCGCCTTCCGGGAATTTTGTAAGGTAGGAAGACTGCGCTTTTGCTGAAACGGCGCTTATCAAAAAAGATACGGTCAGCAGGAAGGTGAGGTGCTTTGTTTTCATAACGTGCGTTAAATGGTAACCCAATTTATGCAAACGTTTGCGTTCCTGCAAGCGGGTGATGCGTAAAACTACGTGTTTTAAGAAATCAGCGGTTTTACGGGTGTTTTTCAGATGGGGCTGCATTAATTTTACGACTGCTAGTCTGATTACTACTGTTTGTTTTTCCCCCACCCCTCTCAGGAAAGTACATCTTCGCGGATGTACTTTCGTTTTTTATGCGATGCGGCAATTGCCCGCCCGCGCGCAGGAAACGCTTCTCATGAAAGATGAAATTTCCCGATGGATTCCCTATTTTTATCGATCATATATCCATCGCCATGCGTTCCATCCTTCTTTTTATCGCGTTATCGATCGGCATTTCCGCTTCCGCCCAGGTGTTCAAAAAGAACGACCGCGCGGTGTTCGTCGGCAACAGCATTACCCACAACGGCGATTTCTGGCACAACGTTTCCCTCTGGTACGCCACGCGTTACCCGCAGTTTAACGTCAAATTCTTCAACTGCGGCATTTCCGGCGACGTAACGGGAGGCATCCTGCAGCGGATGAACGAAGACATCCTCATACACCGCCCCACCTGGGCCGTGATCATGATCGGCATGAACGACGTGAACCGCCCGCTGTACGATGCCAAACGAAAGAACGAGCCCGGCATAAAAAAACGCCGGCAACAGGCCCTCGCCACCTACAAAAAGAACCTGGACAGCATCATCCGCATTTTCCAGTCCCGCAACATCAAAGTAATACTGCAAACGCCCTCCATTTACGACCAGACCTCGAAAATGGCCGCCAATAACCTCTATGGCGTCAACGACGCGCTGAAGACCTGCGCCGGCTATATCCGCGGGTTCGCCGCGAAATACAACACGCCCGTGGTCGATTACTGGACCTCGCTGAGCGCCTTCAACACCGAAGTGCAGCGCGCCGATTCCACCGCCACCGTGATCGGCAAAGACCGCGTGCATCCCGGCGCGGTAGGCCACCTGCTGATGGCCTGGGAATTTTTGAAAACGTTCAAGTCGTCACTCATCGTAGCCACCATCGTGGCGGACAGGGATACAAAAAGCAGCCAGGCCAAATGCCAGCAGGCAAAGATCAGCGACCTCGTCCGGAATGAAGACTCCATCACCTTCACCGCAACGGAGCGGGCGCTGCCTTTCCCGCTGCGCGAAGGGCAGGAGTATGCGCTGGAGCTGGCGCCTTTCACGGAAAATTTTAACCGCGAGGTGCTGCGTTTCAATTTCCTGAAACCCGGCAACTACGTGCTGTCCATCGACGGTGTGGAGATCGGGAAGTATTTTTCGGGGGAGCTGGAAAGAGGCATCAACCTTGCGCTGATCACAAAAACACCGCAATACCGGCAGGCGAAAAAAGTGCAGGCGTTATTGCAGAACAGCTGGAAGCTGGAAGGCAGGCTGCGCCAGATACGCCGCGTCGAATACCGGTACCTCGGCAATCTGCCGGGCAGGGAGCAATTGGAAGTCGTGAAACATTATTACGATACCGGTTTTACAAAAAAGCCGGATACGGATTACCTGAAAAAAATGCTGCAGGATTATATCCGGGAGAAGCCGGAAGAAGCGGATATCCGCAGGCAGTGGGAAGCGTCGCTGGACGGTTTGCCCGCGCTGCTGAAGCCTGCGGCGCATAAATACGTGCTGAAAAGAGTATAACGGAACGTTTCTATGATACGTCCTGGTCGGCGGCGGCAGTCTTCCGGCAATGCCTTTTTCCCGGTGCGCGGCCGTTCGCCGGCATCGGGAATCTCCGAATGTTAGATAGTTCCCTCACTTCCTCGCATCATTCACCTCTATCCAATACCCGTCAGGGTCTTGCAGGTAGATCTGTTTAACGCCGTCCACCCGGTGCGTGATCTTTTCCTTTTCCCCCGCCCAGTTGATGAACGTCATGCCCGCGTTTTTCAGCCGTACGATAAAATCTTCCACCGAATCCACGCTGAAGCAGATATGCGAGTTCCGGTCGCCGGTATGCGGCCCTTTGGCGCCTTCGATCAGGTGCAGGTGACTGAGCGGGCCCACGGAGAACCAGGTATGCTTGCCGTCGTGGAAGGGTTCGGGAATGGTGTCCAGCCCGAGAAAGTCGCGGTAAAACTCGGTCGCTTTGCCGAGGTCCTGTACGTACAGCGCCAGGTGGTTCAGGTACGGGCGCGCTTTCTGCTGCGCCGATGCGGCTGTGGCCGCGGTAATGAAAACACAGAGGAACAATAATTTTTTCATAACCCGTACAAGATAGTCAATTCCCGTTTCGGACGGTAACTATTTGCGCTGGTAGGCGGCGGCCCTGCGCGGCATATTGAGCGGCAGGATGAGCAGTACGGACATGACGGAAGTGATCGTAACCAGGGCGCCGCCCCAGCCCAGCAGCATGGAAGCGTCCCCGCCGGCGCGGCGTACGTCGCCCGCTTCATCCAGCAGGGCCAGCAGGAAATAAAAGCTGGCGGCCAGCGCCAGTCCGCCGATGGCCATCCTTGCGGCCATGTGCCGGAAAAACAGCAAGGTGGAAAAAAGCAGCAGCAGCGAAAGACCGAGGTAATTGATCATATCAGCTTTCCATAATATACACACGGAACAGAGAATGAAATAGGAACAGGGAAGGTAATGTTTGAGGATAACGCCTTTTTTCATGACTTCGGGGATTAATACTGTAATTTATGCAGTTGTTACAACTTTTCCTATCACATTTTTGTGCCTATTTTTGCGGGATTGAAGGCTCAACCGGTTAATTATGAGTACACCCGTTCATATTGTCGGCATTTCCGGCAGTTTAAGAAAAGGTTCCTATAACACGGCGCTGCTGCATGCGGCGCTGGACAATCTTCCTCCCGGCATGACGGCGGAGATCGCGGGATTTGAAGACATTCCCCTGTATAATGCGGACCTCGATACGGGCGACCGCCCGCCTTCGGTGCACCGTTTCCGCGGGCAGCTCGCCGGGGCCCGGGCCATCCTGATCGTTTCCCCCGAATACAACTATTCCATCCCCGGCGGTCTTAAAAACGCCATCGACTGGGCCAGCCGCGGGCCTGACGCGCCTTTGCTGCACAAGCCCGTAGCCCTCATGGGCGCCACGCCCGGCATGTGGGGCACCGTCAGGATGCAGCTTGCTTTCAAACAGGTGTTCCAGTTCCTGGACATGAAGCAGGTGGCCAAACCCGAAGTGCTCATCGCCCATGCAGCGCAGAAATTCGACGAACAGCTGCGGCTGACGGACGAAAAAGCAAAAGAGCTCGTGTACCGCTCGCTGGAAGCCTTGCGCGACCTTACCCTGCAATTGCACAAATAAATGGCTAATTTCGCCAGTCATACTCAACACAGATAATTATCAATATGGCAAACAGCTTATACGAATTCGGAATGATCGGCCTGGGCGTAATGGGGCGCAACCTCCTGCTCAACATGGCGGATCATGGATTTGCCGTGATCGGCTTCGATAAGGACACAGAAAAGGCGAAGGCGCTGGAATCGTCCGCCACCGCCGGTACCCGTGTAAAAGGGGTAGTGGCGCTGGAAGAAATGATCAGCCAGCTGCAGCGCCCCCGCAGGGTGATGATGCTCGTGCCCGCCGGCAAACCGGTGGACGATGTGCTGGAATCCCTCAAACCTTTGCTGGAACCGGGAGACATCGTGATAGACGGGGGGAATTCCCACTTTACCGATACCCTTCGCCGCGTGGAATATATGAAAGCCCTCGGTATCCATTTTATGGGCGTAGGCGTTTCCGGCGGCGAGCAGGGCGCGCGTACCGGCCCTAGCATTATGCCCGGCGGCGACCAGGAAGCGTACCCGCATGTGAAACCTATGCTGGAAGCCATTTCCGCCAAAGTGGACGGCGAGCCCTGCGTGGCTTATCTCGGCAAAGGCGCGGCCGGCCATTATGTAAAAATGGTGCACAACGGCATCGAATACGCCATCATGCAGCTCATCAGCGAAAGCTACCGCCTGCTGCAAAGCGCGGGGCTCAACAACGATCAGCTGCATGAAGTATACAAAAGCTGGAACACGGGCGAAATGCAGTCCTTCCTGCTGGAGATCACCGCGGACATCTTCCTGCAGAACGACGACAAATCAGGCCAGCGCCTGATAGACGTGATACTCGACAAAGCGGGCTCCAAAGGCACCGGCAAATGGACTTCCCAGGAAGCCATGGACCTGGCCGTACCCGCCACGATCATAGATACTGCGGTATCCATGCGCACCGTTTCCGCTTACAAGGACGAGCGCGTGCAGGCCGCGAAAGTATACGCGGAACCAAAAATTCCCGTATCCGGCGACGCGCAGCTTTTTATCTCGCAGGTGAAAGACGCGCTGCAGTTCGCCACCATCATGTGTTACGCGCAGGGCATGGCCATGCTGCACACCGCTTCCGAAGCGCACGATATGCAGATACCCCTGCCGGACGCGCTGAAAGTATGGCGCGGCGGCTGCATCATCCGCTCCGCGCTGCTGGGTATCTTCTACAAAGCGCTGAAAAGCGCGCCGGAACTGCCCAACTTGCTGCTGAACAAAGCGGTGGCCGATATTGTAAAAGAAAAGGAACATAATATGCGCGCCGTGATCGTTCAGGCCGCACAGGCCGGTTTGCCCGCGGCAGGCTTTATGGCGGCGCTTTCCTACTTCGATGCGTACCGCACCGAAAAGCTCCCCACCAACCTCGTGCAGGCGCAGCGCGATTATTTTGGGGCGCATACTTACCAGCGTATAGACATGCCGGGCAGCTTTCATACCGCCTGGCTTCACCACTAATCAATTTTATTTTTGTTATGCAACATCATAAACGCCCGCCTGCTTCCATCCTCTTCATCTTCGGAGGCAGCGGCGACCTGAACTACCGGAAGCTCACCCCCGCCCTGTACAATCTTTTCCTGGACGAGTGGATGCCCGACCGCTTCGCCATCGTAGGCATCGGCCGTACCGAGTACACCGCCGCCGACTACCGCAAGCACCTGCAGGAAGGCATCGAAAAGTTCTCCCGCCGCAAAGCGGAGCAGAACGGTCATTACCAGTCGTTCTTCGAGCATGTCAACTACCTCCGGCTGGATGCGGGCGACGTGGCCGCCTACCAGCTCATCACCGATTACGTGCAGCAGAAAGAGGCCGAATGGGGCGTTCATCCCAATGTGATCTTTTACCTCGCCGTGGCGCCGCAGCTCGTGCCGTCCATCGCGCAGGAGCTGGGTACGCTCAATCTTTGCAAGGACACGCATGCCACCCGCATCGTGATCGAAAAGCCCTTCGGGCACGACCTCGAAAGCGCGCATGAGCTGAATGCCCTGCTCACCGGTCTTTTCGCGGAAGAACAGATCTTCCGCATCGACCATTACCTGGGGAAGGAAACCGTGCAGAACATCCTGGCGCTGCGTTTCGCCAACGCCCTGTTCGAGCCCGTGTGGAACCGTCATTATATCGACCATGTACAGATCACCGCCGCCGAAAGCGTTGGGCTGGAAGGGCGCGGCGGTTACTACGAACATTCCGGCGCGCTGCGCGACATGGTGCAGAACCACATCCTGCAGCTGCTTTGCATGGTGGCCATGGAAGCCCCCGTTTCCTTCGACGCCAACGAGATACGCAATAAAAAAGTGGACGTGCTCAACGCCATCCGCCCCATCAGGCGCGAAGACGTGCACGAATACGCCGTGCGCGGCCAGTACGGTTCAGGCTGGATGAAAGGCAAGCAGGTGACAGGCTATCGCGAGGAAAAAGGGGTAGACCCGCAATCCAATACAGAAACCTACGCCGCGGTGAAGTTCTTCATCGACAACTGGCGCTGGCAGGGCGTACCGTTCTACGTGCGTACCGGAAAGCTGATGCACCAGAAAAGCACGCACGTGACCATACAGTTCAAGGAAGCGCCCACTTACGCGTTCCCTTCTGAGGCCGCCGCATCCTGGCGCAGCAACCGCCTCACCATCAGCATACAGCCGGAGATGGACATCCGCATCCGCTTCCAGGCAAAACGCCCGGGGCAGACCATGACGCTGGACCCCGTGAACATGATCTTCAATTACGAAGGTTCCGACGATCATACGCCCGAAGCGTACGAAACCCTGCTGCTCGACGTAATGGAAGGCGACGCCACACTGTTCATGCGCGCGGACCAGGTGGAATCCGCCTGGAAAGTGATCATGCCCATCCTCGAAACCTGGGAAAACCGCGTTCCGCAAGACTTTCCGAACTATGTTCCGGATTCCTGGGGGCCGGAAGACACGGACGCGCTTATCGCCCGCGACGGTCACAGCTGGATCAATCTGCCACCGGAAAAAAAATAGCATCTCATGGAATTACATGTCGCAAAAGATACACAACAGCTGAGCGAGAACCTGGCGGCGTTTATCAGCCAGTACATCCAGGAAGTGCTGCAGCAGCGGGAGCGTTTTACGTTCGCGTTGTCCGGCGGCAACACGCCCAAAGCGCTGTACGCGCTGCTCGCGAAAGAGCCGTATGTGAATATGATCGAGTGGAGCAGGGTGCATTTTTTCTGGGGGGACGAAAGGGCCGTGCCCTTTGAGGATTCCCGGAACAACGCCCGCATGGCCTATGACGTGCTGCTGGACAAAGTGGGCGCGCTCCCCGAAAACATCCACGTGATGCGCACGGACATCGGACCGGAAGCCTCCGCCGCCGAATACGAAAAAATACTGCATCGTTATTTTGACGGTAAGCCCACTACGTTCGACCTTGTGCTGCTGGGTATGGGAGACGACGGGCACACGCTGAGCCTGTTTCCCGGCCTGCCCATCGTGCACGAGAAAAAAGCCTGGGTAAAAGCCTTCTGGCTCGAAGCGCAGGACATGTACCGCATCACGCTCACCGCGCCCGTTACCAACTTGGCGGCCCGCGTGGTGTTCATGGCTACCGGCTCCGGCAAGGCGCTCACGCTCAAAGCCGTGATAGACGGCGCGCCCGATCCCGACCGTTATCCTTCCCAGCTCATCCGCCCCGAAGCCGGCGAGCTGCACTGGTTCGTGGACGAAGCCGCGGCGGAAGCCCTGCAGGTATAAACAAAATGCAAATGATGACCGGAGCAGGACATTAGGCCGGTTCGCCTAATCTCTTTAACTTCAGTCATCATTTGTAATTTACCGGAGTCTTGAAAGTACTGATCCTCTTTGCCCACCCGGCATTTGAACGCTCCCGCGTTCACAACAGGCTGATAAGGGCCGTAAAGCAGCTGCCCGGCGTAACCCTGCGCGACCTCTACGAAGCGTACCCCGACTTTGACGTGCATCCCGACACGGAACAGCAGATACTCACGGAACACGACGTGATCGTATTCCAGCACCCGTTCTACTGGTATAGCGGCCCCGCGCTGCTCAAGCAGTGGATGGACCTCGTGCTCGAGCACGGCTGGGCGTATGGGAAGGACGGTACCGCCCTGCAAGGCAAATACCTGCTGCAGGCGGTCTCCACCGGCGGCAACGAGAACGCTTATAGTCCCGAAGGCCATCACGGCCACGCCATCCGGCAATTCATGCTGCCGTTCGAGCAGTCCGCCAGGCTTTGCCATATGGAGTACCTGCCGCCCTTCGTGGTGCCCGGCACCACGCATCTTACCGATCAGCAGCTCGACCAGTACGCGGAACTGTATGTTACGCTGCTGCAAACCCTCCAGGCCGGCCAGCTTGACCTGCAAAAAGCAAGGGAGCTGACGGAACTGAACAGTCTTATTGCCCTGCCGCCCACTATTTCAGCATCCCAATAAACCGGCTATGACGAACGAATCCTTTTTTTACGAAGCACTGGTGTATCTCGCCACGATGGTAGTGTTTGTGCCGCTTGCCAAAAAGCTGAACCTCGGCTCCGTGCTGGGTTACCTGATCGGCGGCGTTATAATCGGGCCGGCGCTGCTCGGGCTGATCGGTCATGGCGGGGAAGACCTGATGCATTTCGCGGAGTTTGGCGTAGTGATGATGTTGTTCCTGATCGGGCTGGAGCTGGAGCCTTCGTTATTATGGAAACTGCGCGCGCCGATACTCGGGCTCGGCGGCATGCAGGTGACGGTCACCGCTTTGCTGGTAACGGGCATCGCCATGCTGGCGGGTTTACCCTGGAACGAAGCCCTGGTGATCGGGATGATCCTTTCTTTATCGTCTACCGCTATTGTGCTGCAGATGTTGGGTGAAAAGGGGCAGATGGGTTCCGCGGCCGGTCAGAGCGCGTTTTCGGTGTTGCTGTTCCAGGATGTGGCGGTGATACCGATGCTAGCCATCTTCCCGCTGCTGGCGCCGGCCGGCGCCGTGGTGCCGGGGCAGGAAGAAAGTTCGTCGCTTATTGCAGGGCAGCCCGCCTGGGCCAGAACGCTGATCGTGCTGGGCGCGGTTACTGTGATCGTGATCGGCGGGCGGTACGTGGTAAAGCCCATTCTGCATATCGTTGCGCGCACGCGGCTGCGGGAATTGTTCACCGCCTCGGCATTGCTGCTGGTAGTGGCGATCGCCGTGCTGATGACGCTGGTGGGGCTGAGTCCCGCGCTGGGAGCGTTTCTTGGCGGGGTTGTGCTGGCTAACAGCGAATACCGGCATGAGCTGGAAAGCGACATCGAGCCCTTCAAAGGATTGCTGCTCGGTTTGTTCTTTATCGGTGTGGGCGCCACCATTGATTTTACGCTCATCTTCGCGCATCCCCTGCTGATCACGCTGCTTGTGTTCGGGATTATGGCCGTTAAATTTTTGGTGTTGCTCGGTCTTGGAAAAGTGTTCCGGCTAAGCCGCGAGCAGAACCTGCTGTTCGCTTTCGCCCTGCCGCAGGTAGGCGAGTTCGCTTTTGTATTGTTTTCTTTCGCCGGCGGCGCCGCTTTGCTCCAAAAAGAGATCGTGAACAGCATGATGGCCGTAGTCGCTATTACGATGGCGCTTACGCCGCTGCTGATGCTGCTTTTCGAGAAATGGATACAGCCGCGTTTCGGCTGCGCCCGCCGGCAAACGGACCGCGAGCCCGACGAGATCGACGAACGCAACCCCGTGATCATCGCCGGCTTCGATCATTTCGGCACCGTAGTGGGACGCTTCCTGCGCGCCAGCGGCGTAAAAACGACCGTGCTCGATCTTGATTCCGACAGGGTAGACCTGCTGCGCAAAATGGGACTGCAAGTTTATTACGGCGACGCTTCCCGCACCGATCTCCTGAAATCCGCGGGCGCAGAACAGGCCCGCGTGATCGTGATCGCCATGGCTACGCCCGAAAAGAACCGCGAAGTGGTGGCGACCGTCAAAAAACATTTCCCGCACCTGCAAATGCTGGTAAGGGCCACCGACAACAACGACGCCTTCGACCTGATGAACGACGGCGTGCTGCGCATTTACCGCGAAACCATCGATACCTCGCTGCGCCTGGCCTCCGACGTGCTGGAGCTGCTCGGTCACCGCGCTTATCAAAGCCAGCGTGCCGCGCGCATGTTCCGCCGCTTTGACGAGAAATCGCTCAAAGGGCTTTCCGCCTATCGCGACGATAAACATTACGTCAACGTCATGAAAGAAAGAATAGAGGAGCTGCAAAAGCTGATCCAGGCGGACGCCTATACGAATATGATACTCCGCGATGCGGGCTGGGACAGGGATAACGCGGAGGAAAGGAATTAATGCTGGGAAAACTCTTCCGGCGGCCGGTTCTTCCCTTCTTCCTCCAGCTGCGCCAGCTTCTTTTTACCGTATGCCAGCCTCGTGATCAGCACATACAGCACCGGTACGGAGAAGATGGCGAGCAAAGTGGCCGCCAGCATTCCCCCCACCACGGTAAACCCGATATTCACCCGCGAGGCCGCACCGGCCCCATGCGCGAACACCAATGGCAGCACGCCGAGAATAAATGCGAACGACGTCATCAGGATGGGCCTGAAACGCAGCGCGACCGCTTCCAGCGTGGCTTGTATCAAAGGCATGCCCCTGTCCACCCGTTCCTTGCAAAACTCCACGATCAGGATCGCGTTTTTGGCGGAGAGGCCGATCAGCGTAATAAGACCGATCTGGGAATACACGCTGTTTGCCTGGCCGGACAGCCACAACGCCAGGATAGACCCGAACAAGGCTACCGGAACGGCCAACAGTACGGAAAATGGGACAGACCAACTTTCGTATAGGGCGGTAAGTAAAAGGAATACGAATAATATCGACAGCATAAAGATCAGCATGCTTTTGTTGCCCGCCTCGATCTCCTGCCGGGAAATATTGCTCCAGTCGTAACTGTAGTTGGACGGCAATACCTGCGCGGACACTTCTTCCATCGCCTTGATGGCGTCGCCGCTGCTGTAGCCCGGTTTGCTGGTGCCGCTGATCTCCACGGAACGGTAGAGGTTGAAGTGGTTGATCACCGGCGCGCCCGCGCCCAGCTTGTATTTGATCACGCTGCTCAGCGGCACCATGTCGCCGTTCTGGTTGCGCACGTGATAGAATTGCAGCTGGCTGATGTTTTTGCGGTACCCGGTATCCGCCTGCAGCACCACGCGGAAGCTGCGCCCGAAGCGCGTGAAGTCGTTCACGTACAAACCGCCGAGAAAGGTCTGCATGGCGCTGAACACATCGTTTACCGCTACGCCGAGCTGCTTGCAGCGGTCCCGGTCCACCTCCACGTTGAATTCCGGCGTGGTGGCGCTGAAGAAAGCATACGCCTGCGCGATCTCCGGGCGCTGGTTCGCGGCGATCAGCACGTCGCGCAGCACCTTGTTGAACTCGGCGATGTCGTTGCCGCTTCGTTGTTCCAGCACATAAGAAAAACCGGAGGAAGTACCCATGCCGCGCAGCGTGGGCGATGGCAGCGCGAGCACCGTGGCTTCGGTGATCTGCGCGAGCTTGCCCTGGATGCGGCCCAGCACGGTGCCCATGGTTTGCCCGGTCTCGTACCGCTCGTCCCAGGGCTTGAGGTTGACGAACCAGGTGGCGGAATTGGGTTTGTTGGCGCCCGCTACGAAGTTGATGCCCGCAACGCCCATGTAGTGCTGCACGGCGGGGTCTTCAGACAAAATCTTGTTCACCCGTTCCGCCACTTCCCGCGTGCGTACGGAAGCGGAAGCGTCGGGCAGTTCAAGGGCAAGGAACATCGCGCCCATGTCTTCCTGCGGCACGAAGGTGGTAGGTACTTTTTTGAAAAGGAGAAAGGCGGCGCCAAAAAGAATACCGAGCAGTATAAGGATGAAAGCAGTCTGCTTGATCGCCCGGCGCACGCCATGGGTGTACCTTTCGGTAAAACGCCCGAACCATTTGTTGAAGCGGTAATGCAGCGCGTTGAGCCCTCTCGACCTTTCGTTCAGCTGCGAAGGCCGCAGCATGATGGCACAGAGTGCAGGCGTGAGCGTTAGTGCGAGAAAGGCGGAAAGGATCACGGAAAACGCGATCGTTAGCGCGAACTGCTGGTACAGTTTACCGCTCACGCCCGGTATGAAGGCGACAGGCACGAACACCGCGGCGAGTATCAGGCCGATGGCGATCACCGGCGCCTGTACTTCATGCATGGCGCGGTACGTGGCTTCCAGCGGCGTCATGCCGTTCACGTCGATGTGATGCTGCACCGCTTCCACGACCACAATGGCGTCATCCACCACGATCCCGATCGCCAGTACGAAACCGAACAGCGTAAGCGTGTTGATCGAAAATCCCAGCAGGGTAAAAAAGATGAACGTGCCGATCAGCGACACGGGGATCACCAGCACCGGCACCAGCGTGGCGCGCCAGCTTTGCAGGAAGATGTATACGACCAGCACCACGAGCGCAAGGGCTTCGAGGAATGTTTTTATCACCTCGTCGATGGAGATCTTAACGAACGAAACGGTTTCAAAAGGAATGAGCCAGTTCACGTCCTGCGGGAAGGTTTTTGCGAGCTCCGTCATTCTTTTTTCAACGAGTTCCGCCACGTCGAGGGCGTTGGCGCCGGGGGAAAGATAGATAGCCATACCGGTTCCTGGCTTGCCGTCCGCCTTTACGTCTATCGCGTAGCTGAAGGAGCCGAGCTGCTGGCGCGACACGTCCTTCAACCGCACGAGCGACCCGGTTTGCGGGTTGGTGGCGACGATGATGTCGCCAAATTCGTCCGCGGTGAGCAGGCGGCCTTTTACTTTTACGGTGTATTCAAAAGCCTGGTTCTTGTTGGCGGGCGGCGCGCCGATGATGCCGGCGGGCGCCTGCGTGTTCTGCTCCTGTATGGCCCTCGCCACGTCCGACGTGGAAATATTGAGGGAAGCCATTTTATCGGGATCGAGCCAGATGCGCATGCTGTAATCGTTGGCGAAGGCGGTAACGTCGCCAACGCCGTGGATGCGCGCGATCTCCGGTTTGAGGTAGATGTTGAGATAGTTTTCGAGGAACGATTTGTCGTGCGTGCCGCCGGGACTGTTCAGCGCCAGCACCATCAGCATGTCGTTCGAACGTTTTTTTGTGGTTACGCCTACCCTGCGCACGTCGTCCGGCACGGAAGGCAGCGCGAGGCTCACGCGGTTCTGCACGTCGAGCGTGGAGATGTCCGGGTTGGTGCCTATTTCAAAAGTAACGGTGATGCTCATGGAACCGTCGTTCGCGCTCACGGATTGAAGGTACATAGCGCCGGGCGTTCCGTTCACCTGGTTCTCGATGGGCGTGGTCACGGTTTCTTCCACGGTGGTGGAGTTGGCCCCGATATAGCTGGCCGTTACGGACACCGTGGGCGGCGCAATGTCCGGCAGCTGCGCCACGGGAAGGTTCACCATGCAAATGAGCCCTACGATCACCAGGATGATGGCGATCACGATCGTGGTATTTTTCCTTTCTATGAACGTTTTAGAGATCATGTGCCTTTATTTTACGGTCACGGTGTCGCCCGGTTTTACTTTCTGAATGCCGTTTACCACTACCCGCTGCCCGGCTTCCAAGCCTTTGTGGATGATCATAAGACTGTCCACGATCGGCCCTTTTTCGATGGGCACCGCCTGCACCACGTTGTTTTTGTCGATGGTATACGCTTTCACTTCGCCCAACAGTTCCACGATGGCCTTTGAAGGGATCGCCAGCTGGTTGTCCGTATGATAGCGCACTTCCACGACCGCCGTCATGCCGGATTTGAGCTTTTCGTCCTTGTTTGGGAAAGAAAGCCGTACGCGAAGGGTGCCCGTTTTCGGGTCGATGATATTGTTGACGAGCAGCACTTTGCCTTCCTGCGGGTATACGCTGCCGTCCTGGAAGGCGATAAGATATTTGATGCCGGTTTCGTCTTTTTTTAGGTTGCCCACAAATTCGGCGTAACGGCTTTGGGGAATGTCGATGTCCGCGTAGATGGGGTTTTCGTTCACGAGCGTGTTGATGACGGTGGAACCAGCCGTCACCAGGTCGCCGATGCGCAGCTGCGCAATGCCGATCTTGCCGTCCATCGGCGCGCGGAGCACGGAGTGGCTGATGTCCGTTCCCGTTCTTGCGCGCGAGGCTTTGGCGGCGGCGAGGATGGCTTCGGCGGTTTTTACGGCGGTGCGCGCCTGGTCAACCGTTTGCCGGCTGATGGCGTCCTGCTTCAGCAGGTTGGCGTAACGTTCGTAATCCTGTTTTTTTTGCGCGAGATCGGCCTCGGCCTGCAGCACGGAGGCTTCCGCCTGGTCGTAGCTGGCCTGGCTGCGGCTTTTGTCCACCTCGTACAGTATCTGCCCTTTTTTGACGGTGCTGCCGTCTTTTGTATGAATGGCCTCGAGATAACCGGTAACGTCCGAGCGTATATCGACGATCACGTTGCCGGTAAGGGTGGCGGGGAAACTTTCGGTAACCACGTAAGAGGTGGGTTTCACCTCGTATGCCGTTACCGCCGGGCGCGGCGGTGGGCCGCCTGCCTGTTGCTGCTTTCCCTTGCAGGCCGCTGCCAGCAAAGGGATCAGCAGTAGATAAATAGTGCGGGTGCGTTGCATATCCATTGGTTTATTCCGCTTTGATCTTGCCCATGGCCTGGTCCAGCTTCACTTTGCTGATGAGGGTATTGATCAGGGCGGTGATATATTCGTTCTGCGCGAGTTTGAGATTATTGTCTGCGGAAATGACGTCGAGGCTGGTGGACACGCCCTGTTCGTACTTCAACACCACGCGGTCGTACACGCCCTGCGTGAGCTCGATGTTTTTCTGCTGGGTGACATACGAGGCGTAATTGTTCCGGTACTTCGTCCATGCGTCGCGCACCTGCAGCTGTATCTGCTGGTTGAGGTAGTCCAGGTCGTTCTGCGATTGCTCCAGGGTGATGGCGTATTGTTTCGCCTGGAAGATGCGCTCCGTGCCGTTGAATATCGGCCATGACAGCCGGAGGCCAAGCGCCGAAGCGCCGAACCCTGTTTTATAAAGGTCTGAAAATTCTCCCCCGAACCAGTTAAAGCCGTAATTCACAAAGGCGTTGAGGGTAGGGAGGAATTCGAGTTTCTTGCTTTTGAGGTTCAGCCGGTTGAGCTCTACCTGTACGCGCTGCATGGCGTATTCGGGACGGTCCGCCACGGAATAGTTCAGACTGTCAGGCAAAGGCCCGCCGGTAAAGTTTTGTACGTTCTCCTCTATTTCCAGCTTGGCGTCGAGCGGCATGCCCATGCTGTATTTGAGCACGTCGTACGCGTAGCTGCGGGTGCGTTCGAGGTTGGCGCGCTCGTTCTCCACATTGTTGTAGCTGGCCTGTATGCGGTCCACGTCGATCCTTTCGGCCACGCCTTCTTCATAACGGGCTTTGGTGTCTTTCAGGGTTTTGCCGAACTGCGCGAGGTTGGCGTCCACGATGCGGATGCTTTCGAGGGCTACCAGCACGTCGAAGTAGGCTACGCTTACGTTTACACGGGTGTCGATGGCGGTGCGCTGCAGGTCGCGGACGGAAAGCTCGTCGTATACTTTGGCGGCGCGGAGGCCGAGGAAATAATCGCTGTTAAAGAGCGTTTGCGTGGCTTCCCCGGTGAGGGCGGAGGAAAATTTGGTGCCGAACTGCACGGGTATCTTCTGGCTGGGGTCGTTCACAAAATCGGGTATCAGCGAGGTCTGCAGCTTCAGGTTGTCGGTAAAATTGCCGGTGACGTTCACATGGGGCAGCAGGCGGCCTCTCATTTCACGGATCCTTTCGGTGCTGGATTGCCGGCTGAGGCGGGCGTTCACGACATCGTTCTGGTTGCCGAGGGCGTATTGAATGCATTCGTCGAGCGTGAACACATAAACGCCGGAGCTGTCCTGCTGGGCGGAAAGGGCCCTGGAGGCCAGCAGGAAAGCGATAGTCAGCAAGGTCTTACGCATGGTTATGTAGGGAAGCCAGCATCTCATACGGATAGAAAATTCAGATGATACTAGTAAAGAACAATCCTAAGTGAAAAAGGTTCAATGTGTTATTCGGCTGTTTATGGAAAATATCCGGTCGGGCATCTTCCTGTTAAACCGACTACCATGAAAACAGCCAAATTCTACAAACCGGATTTTCTTGACATTCTTTTTAATGACCGCAACAAGGAGTATGGCGCTTACGATCTCCGCCGGAAGTACGACAAGCGTGTGCGCAATGCCGTTATAGGGATGGGGGGAATTTTGCTCCTGATCGTTGGCGGTTACAGTATCGGTACGCGGCTGAAAGCGGGAGAACCTGCCGTCAGGCCCATTGTGGATGTAACGCCGATCGCGCCGATCGAGATCGATATGGAAAAGCCGCCGGTGATCCCGCCCCCCGCCCGCGTGCAGCCTCCCGCCGCCAGTCTGCCCACGATCAGGCATTCCACGTTCGTAGTGGCCGAAGACGATAAAGTACGGCCGGAAGACGAGGTGCCGAAGAACGATCAGCTGAAAGATGTATCTATCGGGTTGAAGACCGCGGAAGGTGATGTGGACGGAGTGGAAGCAGGAGTGCCTTTCGGCGATCCTGGGAGCGGCGTGATCGAGGCGCCAAAAGCGCCGGAGAAGGAGGAGATCCCTTCATTTGTGGAGATCATGCCCGAGTTTCCCGGCGGGGAGAAGGCGCTGGCAGCATTCCTGAATAGGAACATCCGTTACCCTTCCATGGCGTCCGAAACGGGCGTTTCCGGGACAGTGTTCCTCCGGTTCGTGGTGAACGCTGGCGGCGAGATCGAGGGAGTGGAAGTGGTAGGAGCGAGGAAGGGCGCGGGATTGGAGGAAGAAGCGATGCGCGTGGTGAGGAAAATGCCAAAATGGAAACCAGGGCGGCAGAATGGGCGGAATGTGGCGGTTTATTTTAGTTTGCCGGTGAGGTTTGAGTTGGCGGAGTAGAGGGGGAAGGAAAATACCGGCTGTACGGGGTCGTACGGCCGGTTGGGATAAGATTCGGGCGTGAATTCCGCCCCCAAACCCCTATATTTATCCCATGCATTCCTCTGCCAAACCCATCATCGCCGCATTATTCCTCTTTACCCTCACGGCATTCAATGCCCCCAACCCCGTCGTGATCGCGTACGTCGGCGGCTTCCGGGGCCTCATCGCCGACCCTGACGCCATCCAGGTGGAAAAGCTCACCCACATCAATTACGCCTTTGTGGACGTGCAGAACGGCCAGGCATGGCTCACCAACGAAAAGACGGATACCGTCAACTTTCGCAGGCTCAACGCCCTCAAAACCCGCAATCCCGAATTGAAAATACTCATCTCCATCGGCGGCTGGGCCTGGAGCGAAAATTTCTCCGACGCCGTGCTCACCCCCGAAAGCCGCGCCCTTTTCGCGCATTCGGCGGTGGACATCATCCGCAAATACAGGCTCGACGGCGTGGACATCGACTGGGAATATCCCGGCGTGCCGGGTGAAGACGGCAATATCTACCGCCCGGAAGACAAACAGAATTACACACTGATGTTCCAGGCCATCCGCGCCTCGCTCGATTCGCTGGAGAACGAAACGGGCGGCCGATACCTGCTCACCACGGCCGTGGGCGGCGGGAAATATTTTATCGAACACACGGAAATGGACAAGGCCCAGCAGTACCTGGACTTCGTGAACATCATGACCTACGACTACAAAACGAACGGCACCGGCATCGCCGGGCATCATACTAACCTGTACGGCCATACGAAAGATACCACCGAGGCTTCCGCCGACCGCTCCGTGCAATATTTCCTGCGCGCGGGGGTGCCTGCAAACAAGATCGTGATGGGATGCGCGTTCTACGGCCGCGGCTGGCAATTGCCCAACCGCCGCAAGCGAGGCCTGAACCAGCAGGCCCTGAAAGGCGTGCGCGGTGGGGGATACACCCGCCTGAAAGACAGCCTGATGACGCAGGGGTACAAACGCCACTGGGACCGGCGCGCCAAAGCCCCTTATCTCTGGCATCCGAAACAACACATCTTTATCACGTACGACGACGAGCGCTCCGTGCGCGAAAAATGCCGTTACGTGCAAAAGCACGGGCTGGCCGGCATCATGTTCTGGGAATATTCCAGCGACCCGAAAGGGTACCTGCTCGGCAGCATCCATCAAACGTTCACAAAGTAAAAAATTACCCTTGTCCGCTTCAGAGCCGGGCTTGCGTAGTTAAATCTATCTATATGCGTCAACGAATCACATTTATTCTTTTGTTGTTATCCTTTTCCGCCTTCGCGCAAACGCCGCCTTTCCCGCAGAACGGGCTGAAGCTCAAATGGGAAGTAAAGGAAAACGGTTTTATGGGAGAAGCGGGAACATGGTCGGTCTTCACCCTCACCAATACCACGAAAAAGACGTTCCCCGCCAGCGGCTGGACGATCTATTTCAATTTTATCCGCATGGTAAGCCCGCTGCGCACGGAAACCTCGCCCGCGATCGTGCCCGGCCATGTCAACGGGCACCTGTACACCCTTACACCAACGGACGTTTTCAAAGGGCTTGCGCCCGGCGATTCCATCCGGATCGGCGTGGAGTCGGGCGCATGGGTGACCAACTTCACCGACGCGCCGGACGGGCCGTATATCGTGTGGAACGACGCGCCCGCCAAAGGTTACAGCATCGCTTTTTCGGTGGTGCCGTCCACGCAGGACGAGTACGCCCTGTCAGCCGATCGGACCGTGCCACC
>CBINIO010000013.1:0-19735 GCA_966250725.1 uncultured Chitinophaga sp. | reverse complement strand
ATATAACAAATCCGGTACTTGCTTTGAAAAAGTCTAAATTAGCAACGAAATGAGAAGCACATGGACCTGAAGAACGGAACTACTTATAAGGCCGCCATCAACGTGGCGGGAACGATAGAAGCGCATTTCCGGAAACACTTTGCAGCCGCCAAAGCGAACAGCGAGAACGAACTTGCGGCCGTGCCATGCAGCCCGGTGATAGAAAGGATGATCGACGTGGCGTTCTGGGCAAGCCTCCGCCGGGAGGAAGGTATTCCTACCCGCATTTCCCTCGCGTACCTGCATCCTTCGCAGACCGGCAAACCTCTGTTATTCGAACAGCGTCTTCCCCTCACGCCCAAAGTGCTGGCAAAACTGGCTCCAGGGGTGGAGCGGGCCGGCGTGCATGTAGGCGTTTGGCAGGAAGGCGAAGAATTATATATCTGGGGCACCACCATCAACCTGCCCAATTACTGTTTTGTGCTGGACGTGAGCGAGCCCGGCCTGCTGGTGGTGAAACACCGCCGCGTGGCGGGATTGGGCAAGTTCATCAACGTGGCGGTGCTGCAGGGCGACAGCGTGAAGGTGGTGGACGAACATTCCGGCATCAGCGACGATTGCCCGGACATGCTGGCGACGCTGCTGGGCGTGAACTCCTCGCCTTTATGGAACGACCCCACGAACGTGCTGATACAGATCGCCGTGAGCATGCGGGCGCATAAACGCGGGGGCATCCTGCTGGTGACGCCCGCGGATAACCACCGGTGGAAGGAATCCGTGATCCATCCGCTGCAATACCCCGTGAACCCCGCGTTTGCGGGCGTGGCGGACCTTATCCGGCTGGAAGGCGACGTAGCCAGCGAGATCTACTGGCAAAACGCGCTTCGCCGCGAAGTGGACAATATTACCGGGCTGACGGCGGTGGACGGCGCCACGGTGATCAACGACCGGCAGGAGCTGCTGGCTTTCGGCGCGAAGATCACGCGGGCGTTCAGCTCCACTTCCGTGGAAGAAGTGCTGCTCAGCGAGCCCATTGCGGGCGGCACGCCTTTGCTGATGCACCCCTCGCGCATCGGCGGCACCCGGCATTTGTCCGCCGCGCAGTTCGTGCACGACCAGCGCGACGCGCAGGCCCTCGTAGCTTCGCAGGACGGGTACTTCACCGTCTTTTCCTGGTCGGACGCTTCGCAGATCGTGATGGCGCACCGCATTGACGTGCTGTTGATCTGATTTTTTGATTTACAGCTTGTTGGAACCTATTTTTTCAATTTATGATTTATTTGATATTTTAGTTTATCCATGACACAAAGCACTATAGACAGCCTACGGGAAGCCCTTAAATTTTCGCCGGACAACATCCCTTTAAGGCTGCATCTCGCGGAAACGCTCTTCCACCTGAACCGGCTCGAAGAAGCCGAAAAAGAATACCTCGAAGCACTGGGCATTGAGCAGAACGACAAGGCGCTGATCGGTCTTGCCAAAGTGTATTACCGCAAAGAAGCCTACGCCACCTGCAACGTGATACTCGAAGACCTGCTGAAAACGCAGCCCGACAATCTCGACGTGCTGCTGCTCTATACCCGCTCCTCCCTGAAGGAAAACGCATGGGACAATGCGCGCGACACTTACCAGCGCCTGCTGGAACATTATCCCAATTTCACCGACGAAGAGCTGGACGCGCAGCTGCGCGTACGCGGGCAGCAATCTCCCTACTCCGGGGAAGAAGCCGGCGACGAAGAAATGTCCCCCTTCATGCAAAAGCCCGACATCAATTTCTCCGACGTGAGCGGCATGGAGCAGGTAAAAAAAGAGATCGAGATCAAGATCATCCAGCCGCTGCGGCATCCCGAGCTGTACAAGGCTTACGGCAAAAAGATCGGCGGCAGCATTTTGCTGTACGGTCCGCCGGGCTGCGGCAAGACCATGATCGCCAAAGCCACCGCCGGGCAGGTGAACGCAAAGTTCATCAACGTGGGGCTGAACGACATCCTCGACATGTGGCTGGGCAACAGCGAAAAGAACCTTCACCGCATATTTGACTACGCGCGTAAGAACACGCCCTGCGTGCTGTTCTTCGACGAAATAGACGCCCTGGGCGCCAGCCGCGCCGATATGAAACAGTCCGCCGGCCGCAACCTCATCAACCAGTTCCTGCAGGAGCTGGACGGGGTGGAGAACGATAATACCGGCATCCTCATCCTTGGCGCCACCAATATTCCCTGGCATCTCGATCCCGCTTTCCGCAGGCCGGGCCGCTTTGACCGGATGATATTCGTGCCGCCGCCGGATGCTCCGCATCAAATTAAAAGATAAGCCCGCCGAAAATATTGATTACGATAGCATTAGCAAGATCACGCCCGAATTCTCCGGCGCCGATATTGCCGCCGTGATCGATATGGCGATCGAAGAAAAGCTCGAGGCATCGTTTCTCGAAGGGGCGCCTTTGCCGCTGAAGACCAAAGACCTTCAGAATGCCGCGAAAAAACACAAGGCCAGCACGCGCGAATGGTTTTCCATCGCAAAGAACTTCGCGTTGTACGCCAACGACGCGGGCCTGTACGACGACATCCTTCATTACCTGAAAATCAAAAAATAGCATGCACGATCCAATGCTCCAACGCGCCATCCTCCTGATGCAGCAAAAAAAATACAGGGAGGCGCAGCACATATTAAGCAGCATGCTGGAGCAGGACCCGCAGAACCCGGATATCCTGAGCCTGTTTTGTGAAGTAAAGATCCAGCTGGACGACATGGAATCCGCCATGCAGCTGATCGGCCACGCCATCGGCATCGCGCCGGGGGACGCCCGCCTGTTTTACCAGCGCGCGCGCATTTACCTGCGGAAAGAAGAATTTACGCTCGCGGAGCAGGACCTCGGCCGCGCCATCGCCTTCGATCCGTACGACGCCGATTATTTCGCGCTGTACGCCATGATGCAGAACAGCCGCAAACGTTTCGAACATGCGCTGGAGCTGTCCGAACGGGCGCTGGAAATAGATCCCGAGAACATTTACGCGCTTAATTCGCGCAGCACGGCGCTGCTGAAGCTCAACCGCAAGGAAGAATCCTTCGCGGGCATCGAAGGCGCGTTCCGGCAGGACCCGCACAACGCATACACGCATGCCAACTACGGCTGGGGCCTGCTGGAAAAAGGCTCGCCGAAAGACGCGCTCAACCACTTCCGCGAAGCGCTCAGCATAGACCCTACGCTGCAGCTGGCGCAGGCCGGCATGATGGAGGCGCTCAAAGCGAGGTACTGGGTGTACCGCCTGTTCCTCAAATACGCCTTTTTTATGGGCAACCTTACCGCCAAATACCAATGGGGCGTCATCATCGGGCTGTACCTGCTTATCAGGGGGCTGAACGCGCTGGCCAACAACAACCCGGCGCTGGAGCCTTATGTGCTGCCGGTGGTCATCCTGCTGTCGCTTTTTGCGTTCTCCACCTGGATCATCACGCCGCTGAGCAACCTCTTCCTGCGGTTCAACCCGTACGGCAAACATTTGCTTGATAAAAATGAAATAACCGCATCCAACCATGTGGCGGTCAGTTTGTTAGTGGGAGTTGTTGGGGTGGCGGGTTTTCTCGCTACCTGGCGGGAACCCTGGGTGCTGCTGGCTATCGTGGGCATCACCATGATGATCCCGCTGAGCGTTCGCCTGCTGCCTTCGCGCAACCCGAGGGTGATGAATTTGTACACCATCGGGCTGGGCGTTACGGGCATACTGGCCGTCGTGTTCGCGTTCACCGGGCAGCCGATGAACCTGTTCTCCATGGTATACGTGGGCGGGCTGCTGGTGTTCCAGTGGGTGGTGAACTACATGGCGATCAGGCATAGCAATAAATGATCCTGTAGCAGCATTTCTTCCCGTCATCCCGTTTTATTTACCGGATGTAACCGGTATCTTACAGGGATGAAAAAGCTCTCCGTCCTTTTCCTGTTCATCCTCCCCGCGCTGTGCGGCCGCGCGCAGGATACGCTTTTCCGTTTCGCGCTCGTAACGGACACGCATATAGGTTTTCATACCGCGCTGGCAGACCTTGAAAGAACCGTCGCCGATATCAACCGCCAGCCGCAGATCGAGTTCGTCATTTTTTCCGGCGACGTTACGGAATTCGGTTCGGACGAAGAGCTGCAGCTCGCCAAATCCGTTATCAGCAGGCTTAACAAGCCCTGGCATATCATTCCCGGCAACCACGACACCAAATGGTCCGAAAGCGGCTGCAATTCCTTCCGCACCATCTTTGGCAGCGAAACATTCAGCTTCGAGCATAAAGGGTACCGCTTTATCGGCACCAACTGCGGCCCCAATATGCGCATGGGCCCGGGGCAGGTGCCGCGGGAAAATATCGTGTGGCTGGACAAACAGCTCAAAAAACAGGACAGCGCCAAACCCCTGATCTATATCAACCACTACCCGCAGGACGAAGGGCTGAACAACTGGTACGACGTGCTCGACCGTCTTCGCGGCCAGAACGTAAAAGTGATGCTTTGCGGGCATGGCCATACCAACAACGCCTACACCTGGGAAGGCATTCCCGGCGTGATGTGCCGCTCCAACCTCCGCGCAAAAAAAGACACCGGCGGGTATAACATCATCAGCATCACCCGCGGATCCATCGTGTTCAACGAACGCAGGCCCGGCGGCGCCACGCTGCCCGCCTGGCATACGGTAGCGCTCACCGGTCATTCCTGGACGCCTGGTCCGCCGCGGCCTTCTTATGCCGTGAACGATACTTTTCCTTCGGCAAAAATAAAATGGCAGATACAGGAAGCCGGCGATATGGGCAGCGCCGTAGCCGTCGCGGACGGAATGGTGATCTATACCAATACCAACGGCGACGTAAAAGCCGCTTCGCTGGAAAACGGCAAACACCGCTGGACGTTTTCCGCCGGCGGGAAAATATACTCCACTCCCCTCGTGTACGGCCGGTACGTGGTAGTGCCCTGCACGGACGGGTTCGTGTATTGCCTGCGGCTGCGCAACGGCAAACCCGTATGGAAAAAGAACACCGGCAAAGCGATCGTTTCCAGCGCCGCGCTGTCCGGCCAGCTGGCTATCATAGCGGGTTCCGACGGGCGTTGCCGGGCGTTCGACATCCCTACCGGCAAACAGGCCTGGCGTTACGACAGCGTAAAAGGTTTCGTGGAAACAAAGCCGTTCGTATATCGCGGCAAAGTGCTTTTCGGCTCATGGGGCAACATGTTCTACGCGCTGGATGCCCAAACCGGCCGCGAAGTATGGACCTGGACCAACGGCCCCGCCAGCCGCATGCTTTCCCCCGCCGCCGTTTGGCCGGTAGCGTATGACGGCAGGCTCTGGTTCGTGTCGCCCGATAAATACATGACCGTGCTGGATGCGGAAACCGGGAAAGAGCTTTGGCGCTTCCGCGACCCGCTGCATTCCGTGCGCGAGTCGATGGGCATTTCGGCGGACAGCCAGCGCATTTACGCCAAAACGATGCAGGGGCACCTTATTGCGCTGAACGCGGCCCGTACGGAGCGGGAGCTGCTCTGGCAGTCGCCGGTGGAAATGGGTTATGAGATATGCCCCACACCCATCAATGAATACGACGGCGTGGTGTACGTGGCCGGGCAATCCGGCGTGGTGTACGCCCTCAGCGCGCAGGACGGGGCGCTGCGGTGGAAACACAAATTCTCCAACTGCCTGGTGAACACCGTACAGCCGGTAGACAAGCGGCATGTGCTCGCCTCCTCCATGGACGGGAAACTGGTTTGCATCGAAACAACGCAATAAAATATATCGTATCTTTTAATCCCAAAACCCCTCCACGCATGACAAAAATTGCCTTCTGCGCTTTGTTGACCGGCGCTATCCTGTATGCCTGCAACATGCCCGACTGCAAAGAGTACCAGCTGCTCGGCGAAGAAGCCAAAGCCGCCATCCGCGGGTACGACAGCACCTTGCCCTACACCGTTGTAAGCGTTCCCGATTCCGTGCTCGCCGCCGGCACCCGCGACGTGGAGGCGCTGCTGGATTCGATGGTACAGATGCGGCTGCTCACCTGGTCGCTCACCGACAGCATGCCGCGCACCGCCGCCGATACCGCCAGCCGGTATAAATACGCCATCCGCTGGACCGATTCGCTGGACAGTTACCGCGTAACTTCGCCCGTGGCGCACAGCGACGTGTATGTGTTCATGAACCGCCAATACTCCGAAGGATTCCATTACAACGCGCGGTATTACCTGGCGGGCAATGTCGCCATCCTCAACGACGATTCGCTGTATGTGAGAAGAAGCTGCGTGTGGGCGCAGTACAAGTGTTTTTACAAGCTGGATTCGCTCAACGCGCTCGGCGAGCTGACGGGATTGCCGCCGTATGGCAAGTTTGCGCGGGCGGCGTCGTTCCCGGTGCAAAGGGATTGATCGGCTTCGCCGCAGGCAAAGGCGCCTCGCGCCGCGTACAAACACGATGATATAAACGGATCATTCCGCATTCGCGCGGCCTTCAGTAAATCAATACTCGTCGATCATACCTCCCCGAACGCGTCCGGGTATATCACCCTCCCCGCGCGGCCTTCCAGCGCGCCGGGCTTCAGCTCGATAGCCATAAACGCTTCGTCAGGCACTTCGTAAGCGGTGGTAATGCCCCAGCGCGAGGCAGGCGCAAAGCCGAATTTCGGGTAATAACGCGGGTGCCCCAATACGATCACCGAGCCGTAACCCAGCTCCATGGCGCGTTGCAGCCCTGCGCGCACCAGCTGCGAGCCGATGCCCGATTGCTGCAGCGAAGGCAAAACCGCCATGGGCGCCAGCGCCAGCGAAGGATACGTTACGCCTTCCGGCCCCGCGATCTTCAGCTTTGTAAAAAGGATGTGGCCTACCGGCCCGTTCTCCGCCCTGGCCACAAGGCTCAGCTCAGGGATAAAATGTTCACTGTTGCGCAGCAGGCCGATCAGCCTGCTTTCGTTCTCCTGTCCGAATGCAGCGGCATTGATGGAATAAATAGCGGATTGGTCTTGCGGTGTTTCCGGGCTGATAATAACTTTCATAGCAGTTCAAATATGCATGTTTATTCCCGGATTAACGGTAAAAACATTCGGGCTGAAGCAGTTTTTCATCCGCCAAAAGAGTCCGCAGCAAAAGCCCTAATAAAATGTTAAAACAACTTTCACACTTAATATTAGAAATTCCCTGTTATGATACGCGTTATAACACACAATCGCCCCGTACCATTGAAAATCAACCTTTCCAACCTCCTTTCATCACAATAAAAATATTTCTAATCATTATTAAAGTGTGGAATTGACACGAAAAATGACCGCCCGCGTTACCGCTCGTCATATAATGGTATTTCACCAGACCGGGGGATGATATTTATCATAGATCACCGTTCTGCGGCGTATTATTTTTGCATCGTCAAAACCGGAACAATGATACGATCATAAGGCCATTGAACCGACAGAAGAACAAAGCAATCAGACAATAGTATACAGAGCAAAAGGTACTTTAGCAAGGAATGTAAGTGTGACAGATGGAATGAGATGTGAAGACAGGTTTTGTGAGTGTTATCAGGAAAGCGCCCGCAAGGGCAGTGAAGTAATGGTCGGACCGGCCAATTAACCAGGGAGGTGCAAACGCACAGTGCAGAGATGCTCCCGTTAATTGACCGGTCTTTTGTTTTCCCAAAAATATTACAACCCTCCCCGATTTTTTGTACTTTACTTCCTAACCCGGAAACTATCTGAATTGCGACTAATTCCATGTTGGCTGCTTTGCCTGATCACTCTTACCGTATCGGCGCAGAAAAAGAACGAGGCTTACCAGCTTCATATGCGCAAAGCCACGTCTCCCATCAAAATAGACGGCATTGCCGACGAGCAGGCCTGGCGGGATGCGGACTCCGCCTCGGATTTTTTTATGATCCTCCCCATGGACACGAGCTTCGCCAACGTGCGCACCGACGTGAAAATGACCTACGACCAGCAGAACATCTACCTGCTCGTGATCAATTACAACGGCGCGCCCGGCCCTTACATGGTGGAATCGCTGCGCCGCGATTTCGCCTTTCTCAAGAACGATAACTTCCTGCTTTTTATGGACCCTTTCGACGACCAGACGAACGGCTTCTCCTTTGGCGCCAACGCCGCGGGAGCGCAGTGGGACGGCCTGATGTACGACGGCGGAAAGGTAGACCTGAGCTGGGACAACAAATGGCGCTCCATGGTCAGGAACTACCCGGACAAATGGGTCTTCGAAGCGGTGATCCCTTTCAAGACGATCCGGTATAAAAAAGGCATTACGCGCTGGGGCGTCAACTTTAGCCGCAACGATCTGAAGACGACCGAAAAAAGCAGCTGGGCGCCCGTTCCGCGGCAATTCCCCTCCGCCTCGCTCGCTTACACCGGCACGCTGGTGTGGGATGCGCCGCCGCCCGACCCCGGCACCAATATCTCGCTCATCCCGTACCTGCTGGGCGGCCTCAACAAAGACTACGCAAGCGGCAAACCCACCAAATGGCGCACCGACGCCGGTCTTGACGCCAAGATCGCCGTTACTTCCTCCCTCAACCTCGACCTCACCGTCAACCCCGACTTCTCGCAGGTGGACGTGGACAAACAAGTGACCAACCTCGACCGTTTCGAGCTGTTCTTTCCCGAACGGCGCCAGTTTTTCCTGGAGAACGGCGACCAGTTCACCAACTTCGGGTACAGCACCATCCGGCCGTTCTTTTCGCGGCGCATCGGGCTGGGCGGCGTGCCCATTCATTTTGGCGCGCGGCTGAGCGGCAAGCTGGACAAGAACTGGCGGCTGGGGCTGATGAACATGCAGACCGGCAGCCAGACGGAAACGGCGCTGCCCGCGCAGAACTTCACCGTAGCGGCGTTGCAGCGCAAAGTGTTCACGCGTTCCAACTTCGGTTTTATTTTTATCAACAAAGAATCCATCAACTACGACCCGGACGACGTGGAAGCCGGCAAACCCGTGTACTCGCGCTTTAACCGCAATTTCGGGCTGGAATACAACCTCGCTTCCGCGAATAATTTCTGGACCGGCAAAGCGATGCTGCTGAAGAGCTTCAGCCCCGGCATGCGCGGAAAGGACTGGGCGCACGCCGCCAACCTGCAATACACGAGCCGCAACTGGAACATCGGCTGGCAGCACGAATACGTGGGAAGCAACTACAAGGCCGAAGCGGGTTACGTGCCGCGAACGGGTTACATCAAGCTGGCGCCGCACATCACCCGGCTGTTCTTCCCCAAAAGCGGCGCGCTGCTCAGTCATGGCCCGCAGCTTACTTCCACGAACTACTTTTCCGAAAAAATGGACCGCACGGACAACGAGCTGCTGCTCAACTACGGTCTCGTATTCCGCGCGCGCAACACGCTCAATGTATGGGCCAGCACCACTTACATCAGGCTGCTGCTCCCCTTCGACCCGCTGAACTACAACGTGCACACGCTCGCCGCCGGCACGGAGCACAGCTGGCAAACGGTGGGCGCGGATTATGTGTCCAAACCGCAAAGTTTATTTACGTACTCCCTCTCCGCCCGCTATGGCGGCTATTATGCGGACGGCGAAAGGCTCACACTCGGCGGCGAGTTCGGCTACCGTTTCCAGCCGTACGTAAGCATCGCGCTCAGTTCCACCTACAACAACCTGCGCCTGCCGCAGCCCTGGGGGCGGCAGGATTTCTGGCTGGTGGGCCCGCGTCTCGATGTGACCATGACCAATACGCTTTTTTTCACCGGCTTTATGCAATACAACGAGCAGCTGAAGAACGTGAACCTCAACACGCGTTTCCAGTGGCGTTACCGCCCCGCCTCCGATCTTTTCATCGTGTATACGGACAACTACCTGCCCGAACCCTTTTATGTAAAGAACAGGGCGCTGGTAGTGAAGCTCGTGTACTGGCTCAATCTCTGATAAAAAAAATGCCGGCCGCAGAAGCAGCCGGCCTTTGGACTCAAAACCATGGTAAAACGATGAAAAGCAGGCGGAACCGGGTGAAAGCAGCTACCCGCGGACCGCGCTATTATCAATCGAAGGAATTGCGTGTGGAAAAAACCGGGAGCAGACGCTACCCGGCTTTCGTTACCATTTATTGAACCTACTAAACACGCATTTTAGATTCCAGCATCACCATACAAAGGTGCCCACCGCGCCCGCGGCAAGCTGCGGGGTAACGGACTTTCCCTTGTACCGGATATTGAAAGACTGCGACGTGGTACCGGTATTCAGCACGATCAGCACTTTTTTACCGTCCGGCGTTTTGAACGCCACGTTCTGCAACGGGCCCTGGATGTTGGACCCGATGCGTACCGACCCCGGCCGTACGAACTTCGAAGCATGCGCGATGATGTAATACGCCACATTTCTCGTATAGTCGCTGCCGATAGTGAGCGCGCCGAGGCAGCTGGTGCAGCCGCCGTCTGTATGCGGCTTGTAATCAGCCGTGGCGGCCAGGTTCCACTCCAGTACGTTGCGGCACCAGTTGCGCGTTGCGCCGATGATGAGCTGGCTTACGTGCCACGACAGATCTGCCGGGAAGTTCCCGGGGCCGCCTACCCATTGCTCCGTGAAATACAGGTGCTTGTCAGGATAAGCGTTGTGTAAAGGCGTTAACGCGGTGATGCTGCCGCCGTACAGGTGGAACGCCGTGCCGTCCACATACTTGCTGGCTTCGGGGTCGTTGAGGATGGTGACGGGATAATCAGGACGGTCTGCGTTATGATCGTAGATGATGATCTTGGTCGTGATGCCGGCGGCTTTGAAAGCGGGGCCCAGGTGGTTTTTGATGAAGTCCGCCTGTTCCGCGGCCTGCATTTCCATGCTGGGATTGTTGCCGGGGTGCAAAGGCTCGTTCTGGATGGTGATGGCGTCTATCGTGATGCCTTCCGCCTTCATCGCCTGCACGTACTTCACAAAATACTGCGCGTACACGCCGTAGTATTCAGGTTTGAGCTTGCCGCCCCTGGAGCTGCCGTTCGTCTTCATCCAGGTGGGCGGGCTCCAGGGCGAGCCGAGTATCTTGATGGACGGGTTGATCGCGATGATCGTTTTCAGCACGGGGATCAGGTCGGCCTTTTCCATATCGATGCTGAAATGGTCCAGGTTGACATCGGTTTGCCCGGCCGGAAGATCGTTGTAGCTGAAAGGCGCCGCGCTGAGATCGGACGCGCCGATGCTGATGCGCAGGTAGCTGACGCCGATAAAGGTGCTGTCCCAGCGGAACAGCTCGTTCAGCAGCGCTTCTTTTTTATCCGCGGCCAAACCGTTGATGAGCGTGGCGCTGCCGCCGGTGAGCGTGTAGCCGAAACCGTCCATCGTTTGATAGGTTTGCGAATCGTCCACCGTGATGATGGGATGCTGGTTCAGCGCGTCGGAAAATACCAGCGGCGTTTGCTGCTGCCTGAACAATACGGAGCCGTCGCCATTGGTGAGCCAGAAGGCCACGTCGGATTTTACCGGCGGCTTGGGCGGCCCGGGCGCAGGTTCTTCTCCCCCGTTGCCTTTGCAGCTGACGATGCCGCATGCAAAAGCGAGGGCAAATAATTTTATGCGTTGTATCATTTTTCGATCATTTTATAAGCCCGCACATAATCGATCTCCATCTTCGCGGGGAAAACGGAATCGTCCACTCCCTGCGCGCCTCCCCAATTGCCGCCTACGGCGATATTGAGCAGGAAATGGAACCGTTTGTCGAACGGCCATTCGGCGGAGCCTTTCTTTTCGTTCACGAAGGTGAACAGCAGCTTGTCGTCTATATACCCGCGGATGGCGTAAGGCGTCCAGTCCACGCGGTAGAGATGAAATTCTTCCATCGCTTTTTCCACTTTCCTGGTGGCTGTCTTCTGCGTGCCGATGGAGTGGTTGTAGGCTTCGGTATGCACGCTGATATGCACCACGTCGGGATCATAACCTACATGCTCCATGATGTCGATCTCGCCTGATTTCGGCCATCCGCCGTAGGCCCAGTCGGTGGGCAGCATCCAGATGGCGGGCCAGGTGCCTTTGCCTTCCGGCAGCTTGGCCTTTATTTCAAACCGGCCGTAGAGGAAATCGCCTTTGCCTTTGGAAACGAGGCGGGCGCTGGTATAGTTCCTGTTCTGATAGGTTTCTTTTTTTGCCGTGATGGTGAGCAGGCCGTTTGCCACGGACGCGTTTTCTTCGCGGTCCGTGTAATATTCCAACTCGTTGTTGCCCCATCCGCCGCCGCCGATATCGTAACCCCATTTGGTCTTGTCCGGCAGGCCGGTATAGTCGAATTCGTCCGCCCACACCGGCGTGGTCTCAAACGTCCATTCCTTGTCCACCGGGGTGGGCGGAATGTATGGCGGCGGCGCCGGATCGTTCTTTTTTCCGCCGCAGGCGAGGATGTTGATTCCCAGCAGCAGCACGGGGATGTAGTGTATTGTTTTCATATCGGAGGAGAAATAAGGGTGACTAAAAAGGCGCGCTTTTTAGTCACCCCGGATTAACTATTGTACGGCTTCGATGAGCTTGACGTCGTCGATGGTGATGCCGTTGGGGCCGAATGTACCGGCGCCGCCGCATCCGCCTTTGATGACCATGTACACTTTACCGGAAGCGTCGAAGGTGATCTTTCCGCCGGCGCCCACACCGGTTCCCGAGCAGCCGATGGTAGCGAGGTCGCCTTCAAAATTCGCGATGCCGCAGCCGGACCAGGTGTTGATGGAATTCCATTTGTTGCCGGAATAATCGGAGCCCTGCGCCGGTTCCGTGGTGCCGAAGATCACTTCGAACCAGGTTTCCGCCGCGCCGCCGCCTTTTACGATGGCTGATACGGTGTATTCCACATCCTTTTTCACCGTCACTTCCTGGTAAATGCCGCCGTTGCAGCCGCCGGGCAGGCTTTCGAATTTCAGCTTGCCGCCTGTGAAGGTAATGGACGTTTGCGGGCCGCCGGTATTCAGGATGGTCCAGAACGCATCGGCGCCGGCCTCCATGTTGCCGCCTTTCAGGATATCCACCCCGGGCATGTCCTGCGCGATGGTGATCTGCTGCGAAGCGGACGACGAACCGCCTGCGCCATAGGCCACGAGTGAAATGGTGTACTCGCCTTTTTTGCTGAAAGTGAGGGTATCCGTTTGTTTCCATGACACGGGCGTGGCGCCGCCGTTATACCAGGTATAGGCGAACGCGCCGGTAGTGGTGTTCTGCAATGCCACCTTGTTAGGATTACCGGGCAGCACTGCTGCGGTGAAGCTCACGTCGGGCGTGGCTCCCAGCGTAAGGTCTTCGGAATCCGGCGTGCACGCCGTGAACAGTAACGCCGCTGCGGCGATATATACGAGTGATTTCATTGGTACAATTTTTTTGATGAATTACTTGGTGCCGCCCCATTCTTTGTTCTGTTCCATTTTCGTGCTTTGCAGGTCGTGGAACGGGATGGGGAACACATAGTTCCTGTTCGGGTCGAAACCGCGGGACGCGAGCGCCGCCGTTGCCCTCCCGGTGCGGAGCAGGTCGAAGAACCTGATGCCTTCGCCGGCAAACTCCAGTCTTCTTTCTTCAAAAATATTGTCAATGGTCGCTTCGCGGGGGCCCAGCCCTACCCTTGCGCGCACGGCGTTCATCAGCGCATAGGCGCGCGTACCCGCGCCGCCTGCCTGGCCGTCCATCAGCAAAGCTTCCGCTTCCATCAGGTAGGTATCCGCCAGGCGGATGTCATATTTATTCTGCGGGAAGTTCAGCTCCATGGTGCCGCTGGCGGGCCGGTTAGACTGGCGGCCGGCAAATTTCTCCAGGAAATAGCCGGTATTGTCGTAACCTTTCTCGTAAGTGGCGAAGCCGTTTTTCTCAAGGCTGTCCAGGTCGGCCACGGTGTATTTAAAGCGGGGATCGAAATGGATGAAATCGTAAAACTCTTGTGTGAACACGAGGAAGCTCCAGCCGGAAACATAATCGGGCGCGCCGGGTTTCGGGTTGTAGCCGCGGGGGCCGACGAGGATGTTCAGCACATTCCCTTCGGTGCAGGAAACGCAGCCCCATCCGCCGTTTGACTGTGAGGAATACCCGATCTCGAAAATGGATTCGCTGTTGTATTTAAATTCGGGTTTCGATTTGAAAAGATCGGCGAAATTTTCCAGCAGCTGGTAGCCATAGGTCGGGCTGGGCTGGCCGGGCGTAGGCCCGTTCACAAGGGCGAACTCCGCGGCGGCTTCCTTCCATTTTTTCTGGTAGAGGTACACCTTGCCGAGCATGGCGTGCGCCGTGCCTTTGGTCACGCGCCCTTTGTCGGCGTCGCCGGTGATGCGGTCGGGCATCGCGGGCTCTGCAATCGCCGCCTTGATGTCGTCCTCGATCTGCTTCCACACATCCGCCGGCGGCGCCTGCACCACGTCGCGCATTTCGGAAGTGGTCAGCGGCTGCGTGATCAGCGGGATGTTCTTGAACATGCGCAGCAGGTCGAAATAAAAATAACCGCGCAGGAATTTCGCTTCCGCGGTGAAGCGGGCTTTGTTGGTTTCGTTCATGGGTATTTCCGGCAGCTTTTCCAGCAGCTTGTTAGCGCGGAAAATACCGGCGAACCCTTTGCGCCAAAGCTCGTTGTGCGGGCCTATTTCGGGGGTCAGCGTCCATTTGGTCACCACCTGCAGGTCGTTGATGTCGCTGGGACCGCCGCCGCCGGCGCGCTGGTCGTCGCTCGCCGCGTTCGCCATGCCTTCGCGCGTTACGTACCCGTTACCCTGCCAGCCCACCACGTCGTATATCGCTACCAGGCCCTGCCGCGCCTGCGCCTCGTTCTTGTAAAAATTGGATTCCAGGTCCGTACCCTTCAGGTCCGCCTCCAGGAAGTCTTCGGAGCAACTGCTGAACAAGGTGATACCGCCAGCGAGCGCAAATATGATCGGGAAATATTTTTGTTTCATTTTTCTTCAGCATTTAATCATTAATAAGTGAAATTCAGGCCTACCATAAATGTGCGCGCCTGCGGGTATACGCCACGGTCGATGCTGAGCACGCCGCCGCCGATCTCCGGATCGTAGCCGGTGTACTTGGTGAAAGTGAGGAGGTTCTCGCTCATCACGTGCACGCGTACACGCTCGAATCCTGCTTTGTTCACCAGGTTCGCAGGCAGGGTGTAGCCGATCTGCAAAACTTTCAGGCGCCAGTAGTCGCCGTCCTCAAGGTAAAAGTCGGAGGGGTTGGTGAAGTTCTTGTTGTCGTCTTTAATGGAAAGGCGGGGATAAGAATTGGTGGAACCCTCGCCGGTCCAGCGGCCGAGCGCCTTGCGCTGCCAGTTGGCGTTCATGATGTCCAGCCTGCGGAGGCCCTGGAAGATCTGGTTGCCGGCCGCGCCCTGCGCGAACATTACCAGGTCGAAACCTTTGTAGGCGACGTTGAGGGTCATGCCGTACGTCCAGTTGGGAGTAGGATTGCCGATGTAGTCGCGGTCGTCGTTGGTAATGGCGCCGTCGCCGTTAAGATCGTGCCAGCGGAAGTCGCCGGGTTTGGCGTTGGGCTGTATCTTCTGCCCGTCCTTGCCTACATATGCGTCGATCTCTGCCTGGTTCTGGAACACGCCCATGGTCTTGAACATGTAGAACGCGTTGAACGGCTGCCCCACTTCGGTGCGGGTGATGGCGCTCATGGTCTGGAAAGAAGCCTGGCCGATGGTGATGAATTTTACATTATCGCCGATAAAGGTCACCTTGTTCCGGTTGTAGCTCACGTTGCCGCCTATGTTGAATTCAAGCTCGCCGATGTTCTCGTGATAGCCGAGGTTGAGCTCCACGCCTTTGTTTTCCATGCTGCCCACATTGTCCGCCGGGTTGCCCGCAGCGCCCATGTACCAGGGAATATCGGGGTTCATCAGGATGTCTTTGGACAGCTTCCTGAACCAGTCGAATTCCAGGGTGAGGTTTTTGAAAAGTATCGCTTCCAGGCCTACGTTCGACTGCACGGTGGCTTCCCATTTCAGGTCGGGATTGGCCGGCGCGTTGGGGCTGGAGCCTGCTTCGGCAAGGTCGCTGTTGGTGAGCGTATAATTGCGGCCGCTGCCGATGGTGGACAGGTAAGCGCCGTTGGAAATGTTGTCGTTGCCCACTTCGCCGTAACCGCCGCGGAACTTCAGCATGTTCACTACGTTGTTCTGCGGCCAGAAGGATTCGCGCGAAGGCACCCAGCCCAGCGAGAACGAGGGGAACACGCCGTATTTTTTATTCGGGCCGAAACGGCTGGAACCGTCGCGGCGAACGATGCCTTCCACCAGGTATCTTTCATCGTACGCATAATTTACACGGGCGAACAGCGAAGCGATGGTATGCTCGACGCCTTCGCTGCCGTCGGACAGGCGGTTGGGATTGGTCACTTTATAGTTCATGGACGCTTCCCCGAAAGTTTGCGCGGGCACGTTCTGGAAAGTAACGGAAGTGGAACGGCTGCGGCTGTCCATATAAGCGCCCTGCCCTACCAGCACGGTAAAGCTGTGCAGGTTGATGTCTTTGGAATACGATACGGTGTTCTCAAAGTTCCACGCGAAAGTGGAGTTGTTCGTGCGCTGGAAAGAATTGTTCGCGGGGTTGTTGGAGCTGTTCAGGAAGAACAGCGGCGTGAACGTTTCTCCGCCCCAGAACGCGATCTTGGAACCGAGCGTGGAACGTACGCGGAGACCTTTGACCGGTTCAGCTTCGAGGTATACGTTGCCTACCGCGTTGTGCGACCAGCCGTAGTTGCCGAGCCTGGTGGAAATGTATGCCAGCGGGTTGGTCATTTCCTGTCCTACGATGGTGGAAATACCGTACACGCGGCCCTGCGCGTCCCTTCTCAGCTTTGCTTCGTTGCCCGCGTACGGTACGCCGGCCAGCTTGGCGGGATCGGTCTCGATAACGGGCGTGAGCGGGTCGAGGTTGATGGCGGAGCTCAGCGGGCCGCCGAATTCGCTGTTCGTATTGCCCAAACCGATGGACTTGTCGTACGCGTAACCGATGTTCTCGCCGAAAGTGAGCCAGGGAGTTACTTTGTAAGTGGAATTAAGACGGAGGTTGAAACGTTTGTAGCGGGAAATGTCCGAAGCCACGATACCTTCCTGGTCGAGATAACCGAAAGAAGTATAGAAGGTGGATTTTTCACCGCCGCCGCTCACGCTCAGTTCGTGGTTCATGCGTTTGGCGCTGTTGTTGAAAATGGTCGCCTGCCAGTCGGTGCCTTTCCCGAAAGATGCGGGATCGGCGAACACGTTCGGCCCGCCGCCGTTCACGGATTGTTCGTTGCGGAGGGTGGCGTATTCGGTGGCGTTCAGCATGTCCAGCTTGCGCGCGGGTTGCGATGTGCCGTAATAGCCGTTATAATTGATCGTGAGCTTGCCCGATTTACCTTTTTTGGTGGTCACGAGTATTACGCCGGAAGCGGCGCGCGCGCCGTAGATCGCCTGGGAGGCGGCGTCTTTTAACACCTGGATGGACTCGATGTCGTTCTGGTTCAGGTAGCCGATGCCGCCGTTGTCAACCACCACGCCGTCGATCACCCAAAGCGGATCGCTGTTGTTGAAGGAAGTGATCCCGCGCACCCGCACCGTGGCCGCCGAACCCGGCTGGCCGGAGTTGGTGGCGATGGTAACGCCGGAGGTACGCCCCTGCAGCGCCTGCTCGATGCGGTTGATCGGCATGCCTTCCAGGTCTTTGGAACGCACGCTGGAAATAGAGCCCGTTACCACCGCTTTTTTCTGCGTGCCGTAACCCACCACCACCGTTTCGGTGAGCGCGGTTTCGGACAGCGCCAGCTGCACGTTCAGCGTAGAGCCGCTGAACGCCTGGCTTTTTGTGGTATAACCGAGAATACTGAATACGAGTATCGAATTTTTGCTGGGCACCTTGAGGGTATATCTGCCGTCGCCGTCCGTGGACGTGCCGGTGTTGCTGCCGTTCACGCGCACCGTGGCGCCCGGCAGCGGCTCGCCCGTTTCGGAGGTCACCCTTCCCGAGACGGTGATGGACGTGTCTGCCGCCGTGGGCTTGATGTCCGCCGGCATAGGCTGTATCACGATCTTCTGGCCTTCCATGGAGAAAGACACCGGCTGGTTGAGCAAAAGCATGTCCATCGCCTGCTTCACCGGCATATCCTTTATATCGATGTTCACACGGCTGGTCTTTGCCAGCAGGCTTTCGTCGTATACGATCGAAATACCCGCCTGGCGGGCGATCTCTCTCAACACCTTTTTCAGGGGAGCATTCCGTTCCTTAAGCGTGATCTGTTGCGAGAAGCCTTTTGCGCTGATTTGCAGGCAGGCCACGAGCAGCAAAAAGGTGGTGAGTTTCATAACCAAGTAGAATTTACTGAATGCGTCCCGCTTCTTACCGATCCCTAAGAAATCGATGAAAGCGTGGTAAAACGGGGCTGAGTTCCGGACAAAGGAATCTCCGCCACTAAAGTTAAATTTCATACTTTTGTAGTGTTTGGGAATTACTAGATATAAGTTTTCGAAGACTGATGTCGGTATCACCCATTCTATTCCCGGGAGTGTTGCAAGCGCTTCCGGTTTTTTTATGGGTAAAGGCCCGGTTAGCTTGTAGTGGATTTTTTCATAACGTTGTGTTTAGTTTTAGTTTATGGTACGTGGATAATTTTAAAATGCACGGTCTTTTATTCTACGATCAGCTTACGGCCCTGAAGATCGAACCTGGCCCCGTTTGCCTCAAGCATGTTCAAAAGTTCCGAAAGCGGCAGGTTCCTGCTGATGCGCCCTCCATAGGTTTTATCGTTCTCTTTTGCGTTCATGACGATATCGATGTCGTACCAGCGCGATGCCTGGCGCATGATGTCCGAAAGATGCGCGTTGTCGAATTCGAAGAAGCCGGTCTTCCACGCGATCACCTGCTGGATGTCGGCGGGCGCAACGGAAATGAGACCGGTGGAATATTCCATCCTGGCCTGCTGCCCCGGCTTGAGCGTGACGTCTTTCACTTTCACGGCCCCTTCCACCAGCGTGGTGTTGATGGACTTCTCGTCGGGATAGGCCATTACGTCGAAACCGGTGCCCAGCACCTGTACGTCAAGACTGGCGGTTTTTACGATAAAAGGATGCTGCGCGTCCTTCCGCACTTCAAAATATCCCTGCCCTTCCAGCTCCACCTGCCGCATGCTGCCGCCGAACGCGGTAGGGTAACGCAGCCTGGACGCTGAATTGAGCCACACGCGGCTGCCGTCGGGCAGCACGATAGTGAACTGGCCGCCGCGCGGCACGGATAAAGTGTTGTAACCTACAGCCTGGCCGATATTGTCCGCGTCGTATTCCAGCCTGCCGTTGTTGAGCTGCACCAGGGTTTGCCCCTGCTGTATCACCTGGTTGCCCGCGCTGTCGAGCGTTACGGTGCTGCCGTCCGCCAGCGTGAGCACGGCTTTGGAGCTGCCGGGCGCAATGTCTTTGGGTGCGATGATCTTTGATTGCGAAACCAGCTGCGGGGTTTGCGGCTGGCGGGTAAGCAGGTATAAAGCGCCCGCGGCTACCAGCGCCGTTATGGCCGCTGCCGCCATCCAGCTGCGTCGGCGCATACGCACGATCTTTGGCGCGCCGATCTGTTGCAGGAGGCGTGCTTCGATACGTTCGCTGATGCCGGGGTCTATTTCGTGCGGGGTGTTGACCGTTTGTGAGAACTCCGCCTGCATTTGTTGCAGCAGGGCTTTATGACGGCCGTTCTCCTGCAGCCAGGCCATCAATGCTTCCGCTTCGCCGGGGGTACATTTACCGTCCAGGTAGCGTTGCAGCAGTTCGTCGTGTGGATCCTTGGGATGTGTCATACTGACCGGTACGGTTTCGTGCGTACC
>CBINIO010000012.1:0-20946 GCA_966250725.1 uncultured Chitinophaga sp. | reverse complement strand
AGCCGCCACCAGCTTGCAGAACATCTTATAACAAATTGATTATCAACAACAAATAGGAATCACCCCTCTCCCAAGCCCAACATGGTCTCGTTTTGGCGGCACATGAAAAAAAATCTCCTCACCGTAAATACGATACGCATGTCCGGATATCACGAAGACAAAAAGTGCATCGACCTTTGCCTGCAATGCGCGGCCATTTGCAACCATTGCGCCAGCTCGTGCACACAGGAGCCCGATGTGGCGCATATGGCGCGCTGCATACAGCTTGATATGGAATGCGCCGCGCTTTGTTATGCCGCCGCGCAGCTCATGAGCCTCGGCAGCGGTCATGCCACCAGGCTTTGCGTGATCTGCGCCGACGCCTGCGACGCCTGTGCCGAAGAGTGCGGCAAACACAACAATGAGCACTGCCGCGAGTGCGCCGATATCTGCCGCCGTTGCGCGGAAGCCTGCCGGGCCATGAACGACCGCTGATCAGTTTCATCTAAAAAACGCGATCATGAAAGCAATCATATTATGCGGCACGCTGCACAAGGAAGGGCATTCCAATACCGTCACGCTGTCGCAATTCTTCGCCCGCTATCTGGCGGAGCAGCAGGTGGAATACGAGATCATCCGGCTGGCCGCGCATCACATCGCCACGGGCGCTTACAGCGATATGGACGATACGGAAGACGCCTGGCCGCAGCTGCTGCAAAACATCCTGCAGGCGGACATCATCATCTTTGCCACGCCGATCTGGTGGGGCTCGCATTCTTCCGAGATACAAAGAGTGATAGAGCGGCTCGACGCGCTGCACGACAAGCTCATGAAAGGCGAACCTTCCGGCCTGGAGAACAAAACGGGCGGCATCATCATCACCGGCGATTCCGACGGGGCGCAGCATATCATCGGCACGATCGGCAACTTCTTCAACGCCATCGGCCTGCAGCTGCCGCCGTTCGCCACCCTGAGCGTGATGACCAGTGAGCACGCGAAAGACCGGCATCCTTCGGAAGACCAGCTGCTAAAGCTCTACGTGGAAAAGTACGATAAAACGGCGCGCAAGATGGCCGGTTCGCTCCTCAGCTCGGCGACAGCCCTCAGTCAAAACCTCACCTGGCAGCTTTAGCTTCCTTTTCGCGGGCGGAAAGCCGCAGCTGTGACGGCGCCTTCTCGTCAAGCCCGCCATGTTTGAACAGGTAATAGGCCGTCTGGTAAAACGCGATCGCTTCCTGGGTGATCGTCTTGTTCTCCGCCACGGGCGTTTGCGTATTGCTGCCCGGCGCATATAACATCGTTTCGGCTTGCTGCTGCGGGGAAAGGATCACCAGGCTGTCGTTCTTCAGGTACGCAAGCTTCTGGTAAGTGCCCAGGAAAGCGCGGGGGCTGTAGTCCGGCTGCCGGACGTCCTTGCCGTACAGGTTGCTTTCGTAGTTCCAGTGCAGGAGGCCGAACAGCGTCGGGAAAAGATCGATCTGCGAGCAGAGCTGCCCGATGGAATCGCGGCGCGCGCCGGGGAGGTTGCAGATGATGGCCGGGATGTGGTACTTCGCGATGTCTATCTCGTTTTTGCCCGCGCTGCTGGCGCAATGGTCCGCGATAAAAATGATCACGGTGTTGCCGAACCATGGCTCTTTGCGGGCGGCGTTGAGAAATTGTCCGATGGCGTAGTCGGTATATTGAACGGCGCCTTCCCTGCCGGAACCGGAAGGGTACGCTACCTTTCCTTCGGGATAGGTGAAGGGGCGGTGGTTGGACGTGGTCATGACGAAGTTGAAGAACTGTTTTCCTTCCCTGTGCTGCCGGTTGGCGGAGCGGATAACGGCGGCGTAGAGGTCTTCGTCGCAGATGCCCCAGGCGTTGCGGAAGTGCACCAGGCTGTCCGGTATCCTCGACCGTTTGGCCGCGAAATCGTCGCCTATCACCATGTTGCGGCCTTTGTCCGTGATGTCGTAGCCGTTGCTGCCAAAAAACTGGTTCATATTATCGAAGTAGCCGTCGCCTCCATAAAAGAAGCCGGTAGCGTAACCTTTCGAACGGAAAACGGAGCCGACGGTGAAAAGGTTGGCATTATCCGGCCGGCGCACGATGCTGTTGCCGGGCGTCGGCGGGATGGCGAGCGTGAGCGCTTCCATGCCCCTGACGGTGCGTGTGCCGGTGGCGTACATATTGTCAAACACAAAATTTTCATTGGCGAGCGAATCCAGCACCGGCGTGAGATGCTGCGTATTGCCATACCTGCCGAGAAAATCGGCGCTCAGGCTTTCGATCGTTACGAGGATCACGTTGGGGCGTGCTTCCTCCGCGCCGCCGTTGCGGATATGCCTGCGGATGCCGGGACCTTCCCCGAGGAATGTGCTGCTGCTGTCTTCCAGGCAGGCGCGTGTGATCGCGAAGGCTTTTTTGTCGTCGATCAGCCGGTAAAAAAGGCCGTAGTTCAGCTCGTTGTTCCTGAACGCGGAGAAGAAGGAATAGACGCCGGCTTTGGCAAGCTCGTCCTCATACCGGTTGCGTCCCTTTTCCGCCAGCCCGTTGTCGACGAACAATATATATATGGCGGCAACTCCGGCTACGCCCGCGAAAAACGCCGTCCTGCGCAGGAAGGGCGTATTCCCGTTAAAGGCGGAACGGAAAATTCCCGCCGCGGAAAAACACCAGGTGATGATCGCCGTTACCGACACCATGCACCCGATCAGTATGGGTAACGGGTAGGATTCATTGATGTTCTGCACCACTTCATAAGTGTAGATCAGGTAATCCACCGCGATGAAATTAAACCGGCTTTCAAACTCCAGCCAGAAAGTAAATTCCGCGAAAAAAGAGAACATCAGGATCAGCGTGGTAATAAAGAAGAAAAAGTACGTCACGATCCTGTTGACCAGGCTGCCGCTCCACCGCGACGGCAAAAGCAGCAGGTACACCGAATAGGGCAGCAGGAAAAAGGAAGCTACTCCGATATCGAACAGCAGGCCCGTGCCAAAGATCCGCAACATTCCAAAAAATGTCCAGTCCATGTTTTCAAGGGAAAAGATCATGAGCGTTACCCGCATCAGTGTGGAAAGGCCGATGAGCATGATGGCGAAGCCGGCCAGCAAACGATAGTTCTTGTTTTTTACAGCAGTCATTATTGGTTGATATTAATAGTTCACGGGCATGTCCAGCGCGGATAGCCTGTATTTCATAGTTGTAGGTATGTGTGTGTGTGTACAAATTGTAAAGCTCATGTCCGATTTAGAAGAAAATCTGAATGCTGTCTCACAGGAATAAAGATCTTACAAAGATATTCATAACGCTCTTCAACTTAATAAAAATCCCCCGATGCGGATGGTTGCTTTGATTTCGGGGGTCAAAATACAAAATGACGGCGAACTTCAGAATATGTAACTTCGTTGCAAAAAAATATGGGCAAACCGGAATTTTGGGAATCCGCCTTTAACGAAAAGCGGGAAATGTGGGGCTTTGAACCGTCAAAGTCAGCGATATTGGCAAAGGACCTCTTTGTGCGTGAATCCGTAAAGAACGTCCTCATCCCCGGTATCGGGTACGGCAGGAATGCGCAGGTCTTTATCGACAACGGCATGGCCGTAACGGGCATCGAAATTTCAAAGACGGCGATCGAAATGGCGGAAAAACACTTCGGCGCAAAGATGGTCATCCATCACGGTTCCGTCACGGACATGCCATTTGACGATAAAAAATACGACGGCATATTTTGTTATGCGCTGATCCATTTGCTGGACAGCGGTGAAAGGGAAAAGCTGGTCCGCGACTGCTACGGTCAGCTTTCGGAAAACGGCGTCATGGTTTTCACCGTCATTTCCAAAGCCGCGCCTACTTATGGGCAGGGCAAACCTATCGGTAAGGACCGGTATGAATTGTTCGGCGGCGTCAACATGTTCTTTTATGACCTGGCGTCGGTGCATGCGGAGTTTGACAAAGCCGGGCTGTTCGAAGTCACGGAGATCGAGGAGAACTATCCTTTCTTCCTCATAAAATGCAAAAAGACCGGCCGTTTATAACCATCTCTTACTTCGCCGGCCGTCATCCTTCATTCAGCACGTACCATTCAAACCCGCCGGCGGGAATGGTCAGCTGCATTTCGATCGCCGCGCCGGCATCCAGTTTCTTTTTTATCACCTTTCCGTCGCCGCCGGTAATATTTGCCTGATCGCTTATCCCCGTATAATACAAGGGCACCCGCACCGTTTTGGTGATGTCGCGGTCGGTCGGGTTGAAAGCGATAAGCAGGCCCTTGTTCGTTATCGCGGGGTTTACATGCAGCATCAGGTCTATATCCCTCCCGGTCGGGCGGCCGAGATGGATGATGTCGGACGTAAGGATATCGCGGTATTGTTTGAACCACTTTACCCATTTCATCACCATGGCTTTTGTTTCCGGCGTGTCGTACAGTCTTTTCCCCCGTACGGTGAACTGGCAGCCGCTGGCGAGATGCTGGAAGAGGCCGGTTTCGTACCTGGCGAGGTTCTGCGACAAAGGCTCCAGCCCCACTTTCGGGTCGTTGGTGTAAAAACCGACGAGCTGCAGCGTCATCCAGCCCATCGTGGGCGTTTTATGCCAGGTGCCGTCGTAAATGTATTGCCGCCCCAAAAGCAGCTGCTGGCCGGGCGTCAGGTTGGCGCTGGCTTCGCGGTAGCCCATGCCCGTAGCGGACTGCCCGTTCAGGAAATACCAGTCGGGTATCGGTACGTACATATTGCGGCGCTGCAGCTCATGCAGCACTTCCACCTGCGTTTTCCATTGCTCCCACTGCGAATCGTACAGCCCGCGGTGATGCGCGTGCGTGGCGGACGCGCACACGTCGCCGTGATAAGGTCCGTCCATGTTATAGGTCATGAGACCGGTGCGGTCAAAGAATTTCCACATGGCCGGGTAATACGTGTCCTTCCATTTGCTCGCGATGCATACGCTTTGCCCGAAGAGGCTGCCCGGCTTGCCGGTTTCGGGATCGATGCAGTCCACTTCCTTCCCTCTTCCCCTCGACGCTACCTGCAATTCATAGCCGCCAACAACGATGCCTTTTTCCCTTGCAAAATCGGCGATCTCTTTCCACAATGCTACATAATCGTCATCCAGCCGGTCGTGCGCGATGCCGGGCCATGCCATCACGTCCAGCCTTTCAAAACCCAGCTCGCTCATTTGCGTGATAAAATGTTTCAGCTCCTTCCGGTCGTGAGAAGTGATGCCGCCGGCGAGCAGCGACTCCGTCACCTGCGGGGCCAGCGTTCGGTAAAATCTGCGGTGGGCAAGACTTTGCCGTTCACGGTCGTCGCTGTCGTGCAGCAGCTCAAAGGTAGTAAAGGAAGTGAAAGCGGCCTGCGGCGCGAGCATTTGCGAAGGGCCCATCGGCAGCCGGCTTACGAGCAGGGAATGATGCGGGAAGTCGAGGAACTTGTCTTCCGCCTGGTTATGCGAAGCCCAGGTATTGTAATCTTTGTCCACTTCCCACGAAGTGGTGGAACCGCCCACATGGTATGCCGGCGGTTCCCCTTTGTAATGCATCAGCGCGCTGCCGCGCCTGTCTGCATTCGCCAGCGCGAAAGAATAGTCGCTTTCCACGTGCAGGCGTTTTTCCTGGTCCTGGCACACGGCCAGCACTTCGCATTCCGTTTCAGCCACCAGCAGGGCTTTGCCCGTTCCGTTATGAATGGTGACCCATTTGGCGAGCACGGGAATGCCGTCGTACAGTTCGTAGTGCACGGATACTTTCAAGGCGTCCGCCCATTCTTTTTTGTCACGGGGCGCTTCATAATGCATCACGACGTGCAATCCTTTCGGCGGCCAGTCCGCGTGCGCGGCGTTGTATTTTTGCTGCCAGTGATAGCGTGGTTCCGGCTGGCGTACCTCCACACCCGCAAATTGGAAAGCGGACGGCTCGGAGACCATGTCCTTCAGCCAGGATTCGAGCAGGTAGGATTTTTCCGGCTGGCCGGAGAGCCCGCCGATATCGTACCAGGTGCTGTCGAATTTGATCCGGGCCTCGGGTTTCACGGCGCGGAGGTATTGCGCGCCGTTGGAAAGGTTCCTGAAGCTGATGCCGGCCAGGTTGTCGCCGATATAAAAATCTCGGCTGATAAGACCGTTGGTAAGCTGCAAGGTGCCGGTAAGACCGTCCGGCGCTTTGACGAAGACCAATTCCGAGCGGCGGGAAATCTTATGCACCAGCCAGTCTTTACCGGCTGCATTTTCGACAAGCGTATCGGCCTGCCTGATCTGGCGGTTGGCGGAAAGCGCCGCGATCAGCGATTTCTGCCGGTTTTCCGCGAGCTGCCTGTTCCTGGTTACGGCGGCGCTGTTGTAATGCAGGTCTTTGGCGGGATTGAATTTCCCGTTTGATAACTGCGTGAGCCGCGCTTCGTAGATCAGACCGCTAAACGCGGGCATACGATGCGCCGCGCCCAGAAAAAGGGAGTCCGCCGTTTGCCCCGCAGCGTTGGCGCGGGCGGAACTTTTTTTGCCGTTGACGTATGCCGTGACTTTACCGCCTGCGTCCACCAGCGCGATATGCACCCATTCGCCCGGCATTACTTTTGCGACAGGCGATCCGGCCGCCGCGCCGTTCACGCGCAGCGTCCATTCATCGTTTTCACGGTTTATTTCATAACCTTTTCCGCCGCCGCCATAACGCAATACCGCCGTCCTTTCCGGAAGACGGTCCGCTGCGCCCTGGCGGGCGTTGGCCTGCAGCCATATTTCCAGCACAAAGTTCCGCGCGCTTTGCCCCAGCTTACCGCGGGACGCATATCCCGCGTTGTCCCTGAACAGTACGGCGCCTTCGCCAGCGAGTTTTTTTTCCGCAGGCGCATCGGCAAAAAACAAAGGCTGCCCGCTTCTTTTTAGTACCGGCCCGGCGGCAAGGGGTTTGAGCGTATCCGGGGCGGTAGCGTAGGTGACGGCGCCGGCGCGGCCCATGTTGTAAATAACGGGGACTGCCTGCTGCGCGAAAGTGTTCAGCCCGCCTGCGATGATCGCCGCAACAAGGGCGGCCGTTCTTTTGATTCCTTTGCTGTCCATCATGATCTCTGTACAGTTGTCGGTTATTATTTTAGAATTTCGTTTGTGCTTTGCCGTTTGAAGTGACTTTTACGGTAATGTCACGGCCTGCGGTCATTATTTTAGAATTTCGTCTGCGCTTTGCCGTTCGCCGTGATTTTTATGGTAATGTCACGGCCCGCCGTCATTAAAATTTCGTCTGCACCTTACCGTCCGCCGTGATTTTCACGGTAATGTCCCGCCCGGCGGGCACGTTTACTTTGGGCCAGCGGGCGAACATCGTATATCCCATCGGCCGGGCGGCGCTGCGCGCAGTTTCGGCGAATACGGACACCGCCGCATCGTACGGCGTGTTGTTGGCAAGCCTTAGCATAACAAAGGATCTGCCTTCTTCTATTTTTGTGGCTTCGATATGATCGAATACGTATAACATGTCTTCACCCGGCCGCACATAAATACCCGGCAGTTCCATCGCCATCAGCACGCCGTTCGTTTCCGTCCAGGAGTTGCGGGTGTGAATATAATTGCCGGTAGCGCCTTTTCCTTCGGCGTCGCTGGGCTGTATGCGCTCCATGCTGCTGCCGGTGAGAAAATTGGCAGTAATATGCCCCGGCATGTTGACCGCCTCGGTATGCGCATGCTGGATGTCGCGGATAAGTTCGGCGTATGCCGTTTCGCCGGTTGCCCGGTACAGCTTAAAAAGATGATCGGCGGACGAGGTGCACACGCCCGGCGCGGCGTGTTTGTTCTGGCTGCTGGCCCATACTGCGCCGGCCATGCGGCTTTTCAGCCTTGCGATCGTGCTGCCGGGCGGAAACACCGGGTTGTAGGCCAGCGTCCAGCTGGCGCAAAGCGCGGCCGCTGCTTTTGCGCGCTGCAGCCACACATCCCTGCCGGTGTACCTGTACAAGGCCATCAACGATTCCAGGAAACCGAAGGCGGTTTCCGAATCCGCGTCCTGCGAAATATCGCCGCAGGCGCCGCCGGTGAAACCGCGTTCTTCAAGGTCGCGCCGGTAATAGAACGATGCCGCCGCTTCCGCCGTTTTAAGCCATTCCGGCTCATGGAAATAGTCCGCCGCCAGCGCCAGCCCCGCGGGAACGATGGCTCCGGCGCTGGAATTGAACACGGCGACCGCGCCGGTTTCAGGAACAATGTACTGCCCGAATTCGCCGTGCTTTTTCCATGTCCGCGTAAAGGCCGCGGCAAGGCGGCGCGCCGCCTGTTCCCATTGCGGCCGGATAACATCCTCGTGTCCCTGCGCTTTGAGCAGCATGAAGTGTTTTATCAGCCAGAACAGCACATCGCCGTTCTTGCGCACCATCGCCTGCACGGCGGGAAAGTCCGGGTGCGCCTTTTCCGTACCGATCTTTCCTTCCGCGCTGATATAACCATAAAAGTACCCGCTTTTTCCCTGCATGCGCGAGGTGATAAAGTCCAGCTCTTCCCCTACCCGCTTTCTCTCCAGCGGATCGTCAAGCGCCAGCATCGGGAATGTATTGATCATCCCGCTCACCCAGCCCAGCTGGAAATTCCGGCTGTTCTCGGGAAGGTAATATTTTCCCGCCTGTGTTACGGCAAAATTATCCCGGCAAATGCCCGTTCCCAGCTCCGCTATTTTACTCATGGGCACGAGGTTGCGCGGACCGTCCGGGCCCGCAAGCGCTTTGCGCAATCTCATAAAATGAAGCAGGTGACCGGGAATGCCGTCCGTATCTGCCACGTATATACGAAAACCGATGCTGACCTCATCGCCCGCGGTCCAGTCGGGCGCCTTGTCGCCGCTGGGATGAAAATCGCCAAAGCCTGCGGCAAGGCGGCGCATCACCGGCGCTGTCAATATAAACGTACAGCTGTCTCGCTGTTGATTTTCCTTTACTGACAGCCCGCTGTTGCCCCAACGCGTCGCCTGTTCCGTAAGCAGGAACCAGCTTTTCCGCGCAGCGGGCGAATAAAAGCTCATGACGGGAACAGCGGTATTGGTGGTGGACAGTTCCAGGAAGGAAGGATCTTTTCCCGGCAAAGACAACCGCGGGTTGTTCGAGATCGTAAGCGGCACGGAAGGATTGTAATACATATCACGCGGGTAAGCCGGGTTGTACCCATTGCCGATGGAACGGTAACGGTTGCCGTTGTACACGATGCCCGGTATCATCACGTAATTGTCTTCGCTCCACTTCCCGAACGCAAAATCTACGGCCACGGCGGTGGCCTCGGCCCGCCCTTTGAGCAGCCTGCAGACCAATGTAACATCCCAGCCTTTGCCATCCGCCGTCTTACCGGCTTTCCAGCGCAGCCGCCATTCATTGCCGCCATCCGTCAGCCGGTCGTTCGCAAAAACGCGCGCCTTGCCGTACTGTTGAATGGAAACCTGCAGCCCGCCTTGCAGCGGGCGCAGAACTTCCTGCGGCAGCGCTTGCTGTGCCGCCGCTTTACACACACAAGAAATTAAAAACAAAAAAGTGAATACCGCCGGCAGATGTACCGGTCGTAATTTAATATCGTCTTTCATCCGCATTACTTTGTGATCTTCTCTTTATGCTCCACTTCCACGGCTACCGCTTCCAGCTTTATTTTATCCGAGCCGCTCCCCAAAGCCGCCACACCAAAGGAAGGCTGCTTCCCTTCCATTTCGATAGGATCTATCACCGCGATCTGCCGCAACGGTTTGCGGTGCCTGTCGGCGATGTATATTTTCCGGTCGCGGTATATCACGTATTGCCCGTCCGCCAGCCGTACTTCCACCGGCACTATTTTCCCGCCGGGCAAACGAAGTTTGATCCCGGCCGCTTCCGCTCCTTTCTCCGCATGCACGCGCAGCGTCCATTCCAGCAATGCGGCGGCGCCTGATCTTTGCAAAGGAAAATCGTAAAATTCCTGCTGGTACGGAATGGACGGCCTCCGCTCTTCCCGCAAAGTGTACAGCATGAACACGCCCGGCGAAACCTGCTCCAGGTGGAATTTCCGCGTAAGGTCCTTTAATTTTTCTTTGAGGCGCGCGTCAAAAATCCCCGCTGTCCTTGCATCTTCCCATGTGCGGAAAGCGTTGAAGGACGCGTATTTCAGCCCGCTGCGCTCAACGGTGCGCTGGCTCAGCCCCAGCATGAACATCGCATCCCACCCGATGGACTTCGCCTGCAAATTCTCCATATCGTACAAGCTCCATTCATCGGAATAGCTGATAATGCCAAAGGTGGCGGGGAAATAATTGCTCTCGAACACGTAACGCATATCTTTCCCTTCAATGCCCCATTTATTCAGCACAGGATCGAACATATGATTGCCGCCGCCGACATTGCAAACGCTCATGTAATGCCAGTTGCCCTCGAATACGCAGGAGCCCATCACGCGCAGGTATTCGCCGCCCGAATTTTTGTAGCTGTCAAACAGCCGCCGGAAAAAACGTTTGAAAGAATACTGGCCGTGGCCCTGGTACATGCAGCTTTCCAGTCCGTCGAAGTCGATGTAGTCCATGCCGCCCGATGTCAGCCAGCGCCCGTAGAAGTCCGCGTAGCTGTCCTGCAGGTTGAGGTCGGGCGCAAAGCCGCGGTAACAGTTGGGCTGCAGCTTCACGATCATGGTACCCGCCAGGTAATCGCCCCTGGCCGTGCCATACAGCCCGCGCCTGATGTTTTGAAGGGTGTAGGGGTAAGTGGTGGAAACGCCGTCATATTCGATCAGCTCTTTCCCGATCTTCAGCACGTTCGTATGATTGCCTTCCCAGCCGCCAAATTCGTTGAGGTAACAGGTGTCTTCCAGCGTAATGACGGTATCGGCGGCGGACAGCGCTTTCGTAATCCGCGTGCGCTGCATGATGGCGAGGCTGTCGCTGGGCACGGGGGCCACATGACTGTTATTCCCCGGCTGGAGGAATTCGCAAAGCGTATGCAGGCCGTAGCGGATGCCTTCCGCTTTCAACCGGGCGCCGTATTCCGGCACGGTGGCGGCACCGCCGCCGGTGAAGCCGACGCGGTTGTGCCCCCATTTATTGTCGAAGTTGGGATAATATTCGCCCCAGCCCTCGTCCTGCACGTTCTGTACGCCGAGGCGATGCATATACGCGGCAAGACTGTCGTGCGGGCCATACCAGGCAATATCCGGGCGGAAGGAGGCCGGGTTTTTGATCCATTTGCCGTCTATTTCCGGGTGCGGCAGCCCTTCGTCAAGCACGATGCGCTCGATCGTGTTCAGGCCGAGCGAATCGGGACAAGCGTACAACGCGATGGCCGAGCCTTCAAACCCGATACCGGCGGGCAATACCAGCTGGTACCGCGCGGAGTTGTAGCCGCCGTCCAGGTTGTCGGGCAGTACGGGGAAACGGATCATCTGTTCCTTCCGCCGGTCACGCGAATGCATACAGATGGAAGAGCCGAAGGCGGGCTCCAGCACCGCGCCGTTCCCGTAGTTCATCCGGAAATATTCTTCAGGCTGCGAATAGAACGCGATGTCGCTGCGCCCGTCGCCGCCGATCTTGAACTTCTGCCCTTCCTTTAAATGCGGGGGAAGCGGGTAGCGTTCGGGATCGGGAGAATGAATGTAATAGTAGGTAACGCCAAAATCACCGTCCGTCGGCGGGCCGCTGGTGGTGTTGTCGTCCAGTCCCAGCATGCCGATGGCGAAACGGTCGTCGCGCACCACGGAAATGATCTCTCCGATCTTTTTTGAAATAGTAGTACGGTAAGGTCCCCACACGATATTGTCCACACCCGGCGCATTATCCAGAGACAGCAGCTGCAGCCGCAGGTATTGCGGCCGCAGCTGGATCTTTATTTTTGCGGTGGCCCCGTTCGGGTACCGCAGCAATACGTCTCCTTTTGAAAAGCGCGCCGAGACCGGCAGCACCTGTTCTTTATTATCAACCAGTGTCAGCAAAGCTGATGGCCTGCCCTTGGGGCAGTATTCCTTACCAGATCGTTTATCCCGGATGGAGATGATGAACCCTTTCGCATCGATGGTGATCGCCGAAAAATCCGTTTCGAGTTTCTTTTTTTGCGCGGCGGCCTTTTCATTGCCCAACACGGCCAGCAGCGCGCATAGAAAAAATATCCTGTAAAAAAAATGTGTCTGGTGTCTCATGCTTGTCTTTATCCCCCTGAATAATGTTACTGCAACGGGTCAAAGGGACCGCCCCATTCCTTGTTCTGCGTCAGCGCGCCTTTTGACTGCGACAGCTGGCTTTCCGGCAGCGCGTAGAACCAGTGGTTCAGGTCAAGATTGAACCTGAAATCGGCGTCGCCGTCGAGATTGTCGATATAATTGGCGGTGAACCTGGCCCTTACCGAAGACGTCATGATGTTGTCCGAAGGAGTCACCGTTTGCCCGTCTTTCAATGTAATGTACAGCCCGTGGCGCGCAACCTGGTCGTTCAGGATGTCGTAGCGTTTCCAGCGGCGCAGGTCGCCAAAACGTTTGTTCTCGAAGGCGAACTCCGCAAACCTTTCATCGATGTACGCTTCGCGGATCGCGCTTTTGTCCGCGGCCGTGATGCCGTAGTTGCCGCCGGCGCCCGGCTCGATGCCCGCGCGTTCGCGGATATCTTTCAGCACTTGTAGGGCTTCGGCGCTGCGGCCGGTCTCATTGGCGCATTCGCCGTAGTTCATCAGCACTTCCGCAAAACGTATCTCCGGCCAGTCCGTCTGCGCCTGGCCGCCCAGGCCCGCCGTTACGGTCGTGTCCAGGCCTTTCCGCTGGAAAAAGCCGGTAATTCCCGGGTTGCCCGGCATGGCGGGATGTATCACGTTCAGGATGTTCACATACCGGTTCTCTCCCGCGTCATAGCGCCATACGTTCCAGAAGCTGTCGCCTTTCGAGTAGATCGGCGCTACTTCGTCCGGCGTGGGGTACGGCGTGCCGCCGCAAAAAACGGTGGCGTAAAAACGGTCGTCGCGGTTGGTGTAAAAATCGGTGAGGAACTGCGTATTGTACGCCGGGTCCGCCAGCTGCGACTTGTCGAACTGCATCGGCGAGCCGTCCCTTTTCGGGAAAGCCAGCAGCAGCGAAAGGATCGGCTGGTTGTTGTTGGACGCGTCCTTGGTGAGCGGCTCGGGCCGCACGCCGTTAAAATTGTTGGAATGATTGGGATACTGGTATTTGTTCACCATGATGATCTCCTTGTTCTGCTCCTCCACCCATATCTTGTTAAAGGCCGGGTGCAGCATATGGCCCTGCGCCTTCGCGGAATCTACCGCGGCTTTGTTGGCCGCGTAAGCCGCTTCCCAGCGGGCCGCGTCATTACCGGGATTGAACAGCGGGCTGGCGTAGCTCAGCAGCACCCTTCCCTTGAATGCCATCGCGGCCACACGTGTAATGCGGCCGTAATCCGCGCCGGCATTGGGATACGTGCCGGGCAGCAGCAGGATGGCGCTGTCCAGGTCCTTGATGATCTGCGCGATGCATTCCGAAGTTTTATTCCTCGGCACGAACAGCGCGTCGACATTATCCGCCTGCTGCGTATGCAGGATCAGCGGCACGCCGCCCAGGTTGTTCACCATGCCCCAGTACGCCCACGCGCGCCAGAATTTGGCTTCGCCCTGGTATTGCCCGTTGAGGGAAGCAGGCAATACTTCCGCCGGCGTTTCGCCGAGCTGGTCGAGAAAAAAGTTGATGCGGTCTATCTGGTCGTAATTCAGCGAAGCGGTGGTGGCCGCCACGGAAATGATGCCGCGGTTGTAGCCCGGCATGCTGCGCATGGTGCTGATGCCCTCGTCCGAACTGTTGCCGTTGAACGGCCAGCCCGGCATCATGCGCCCGTAGATATCGCTGAGGAACCCTTTGATCATCGCGGGATCTTTCCAGACGCTCTCCGGGTTCAGGTTGTTGTTGTTCTCGTAGTCGAGCCCTTTTTTGCAGGACTGCCCGCCGGTCACCGCCGCGGCGCCCGCAAGCAACAGGATATAAAAGCTTTTATGCAGTTTCATGTTTGATCGTTTAGGTGATTACAGCGACAGGATGGCCCCGAAGTTGAATGCTTTCATGATGGGATAGGTAAAGCCGTCCGCCATTTCGGGGTCGTAATAGTTTTTCCCGAATTTGCTGATGACAAAAAGGTTCGAGCCGTTGAAATAGAATTTCAGGCCGGCGATGCCCGCTTTGCTGATGATGCCGGAAGGCAGGCTGTACGAAGCGCTGAGAAAACGGAGGCGGAAAAAGCTCGCGTTCTTCATCCAGAAAGAGCTGGCGTCGTTGGTCACGCGCCTTGCGCCGTCGTTGGCGGAATAACGGCGGGGCAGCGTGCGGTCTGGCGTTTCTTCCGTCCATCCGTCCGTATACCAGTCGCGCCACATGCGGTTCCATTCCACGTTGCCTTCCACGAGGTTGTTGATCATGCGCCACTGGTGGAAGTTGCCGCCAAACGAGGCCTGTATGGCGATGCCTTTCCATTCGGCGCCGAGGTTGAGACCGGCGGTCACCGGGTGGTTGTTGGGCTTCAGCACTTCCAGGTCCCAGTCGTCGATAACGCCGTCAGGCTTGTTGCCGGGACCGCTGATGTCTTTGTAGATAAGATGCCCGGGCTGCGGCGCGATACCGTAATATTTATAATCGGGGTTCTTTGCGAGCAGCGCGTTCACATCGTCCTGCGTGCGCAGCATGCCCGTCACCACGCGCGATACCACCCTGCTCGCGTTCGTGCCCACCGTTTTCTGCCAGGGACACGTTACGTTTTCGTCGCGGATCGTATATTCCGCCACGCCGTAGCCAACGTTGGCATTTACGTAATAGGTGAAACCGCCCGCGTTGCGTTTGGTGCCGACAGACAATTCGATGCCGCGCGCGTTCATTTCACCGTAGTTGGAGCTGGGCAGCGTGCGGCTGAAAGTGGGCGGCACGGAGGCGATGCGTTTGCCTAGGATGTCGTAGGTTTTGGATTTGTACACGTCCAGAGTGGCGTTGAAATTATCCAGGAAATTCACGTCGATGCCCGCGTTGTAACTGAGCGTTTTTTCCCAGGTCAGCCCTTCGTTCACGATCGGCCCGTAGGTGATGCCAACATTCGTTTTACCCTCGTTGCCGAAATACGCGCTGCTGCCGTTGGAGTACGACTGCTGCCATTGCCATCCGCCCACCGCATCGTTGCCGGTAATGCCCACGGAGCCGCGCAGCTTCAGGAACTGGATGCCTTTTACGCCGCTGAAGAAATTTTCGCGGGACAGCACCCATCCCGCGGATGCGGAAGGAAAGAAACCCCAGCGTTTGTCCGCCGCGAAGTTCATGGAGCCGTCGTAACGGTAACTGAAGGCGGCGATATATTTGCCGTCGTAATCGTATCCCAGCTGGCCTACCCATGACTGGCGGCCGCTCGACTGCTCGGTGCTGCCGCCGTTGTAGGAATCCACGCGGTCGCCGCTGGTGGCCCACCACTGGTCGGTGAGGTATACGGGGAAATTATCCCTTCCCGTAGCGATGCCGCCGGAGGCCCAATTCGCCTTTTCAAATACGAACAAGCCGTGAACGTGATGCAGGCCGTTGAAAGTGGTGTCGTAATTCAGCTGGAAGTTGAGCAGGTAATTGCTCATCCAGATGTAGTCCTCCTGCAGGAAGTTCTTGCCGATCTGCGAGGAACGTTTGAGCGCCACCCTGTCTTCGTCCTTTGTGCTGATCTGCCGCACGCCGTCGATCTTCATCACCCACATGTCGTACTGTTTCTCGAAATACTTGGAGCGGTTGTAGGCGTAGCCTTTGGAGAAGCGGCCGGAAGCGGTGAGCCCGCTGATGCCCGGCACTTTGTATTGCAGGCGGAGATTGATGTTCGGCGTAAGCCAGTTGCGCTTGATATAACCGCCGTCGCCACGCGCTTCCGCGCCTACGTTGGCGATCCACCCGTAGTCGATGGGATTGCCGCCGTCCGTCCATACCGGCTGCTCGGGCTGCCAGAGCAGCTGCTTGCGGTAAAGATCGTTCACGTTGCCGGCCACCGCCGAGCTGGGCGGGCCGTAGCTGAGGTTGTTGTTCAGCGAAATGCCGGCGAACGCTTCCAGCCGCGGGGTGATGTCGGCGGTGAGGTTCGCGCGGAAATTATATTTGTCAAAGCTGAGGTTCTTCATCACCGCATCTTCCTTGATGTAAGCGCCGGACACAAAATACCGGACCTTGTCGCTGCCGCCGCTCACGCTCAGGTTGTGCGCGGTCACATTGGGATCGTTGAACACTTCCTTGAGCTGATCGTATCCCCATCCGTTGTTGATCTTGCGGAAATAATCAAAGTCGGACTGCGTCCATAACGTGGCGGAGCCGGGGTTGAGGCGGTTGTAGATCTCGCCTGTTTCGATAGCGTCCGTACGTTCCGCGTTCTTGCCGCGTTTGGAGAAACCGGTGTTGAACGAATAGCTGATCCTTGCTTTGCCGCTGGCGCCCCTGCGGGTGGTAACGACAATTACGCCGCCTGCCGCGCGCGCACCGTAAATGGATGCCGCCGCCGCGTCTTTGAGGATGGAAAAATTGTCGATGTCGTTCGGGGCGAGGTTGTTAAAGTCTTCCGTGGAACTGATAACGCCGTCTATCACGTACAGCACGTTCTGGGCGTTCCATGAGCTGCCGGTGCGTATCCTGATGGATGGGCTCGAGCCGGGGATGCCGGAAGGCGTGGAAACGGAAACGCCCGGCACCTGCCCCGCCAGCAGGTTGCCCACCGAAGTAGTGGGAAAATTGCGGCGGTCCTCATCCATTTTCACCGATGCCACCGATCCCGTTACGAGATCTCTCCGCTGCGTGCCGTAACCGGTCACCACCACGTCTTTCAGCGAGGTGACGGCATACCGGAGCATCACCTGCATCGTGGGACCTGATACCGTCACCGTTTGCGGTTCGAAACCTGTCATGGAAATTTTAAGACGTGCGCCGCGGGAAACGCTCAATTCGAACTTTCCTTCTCCATCCGCTACGGCGTTCGCTTTTTCCCCGCCAAGCTGGATGATGGTGGCGCCCGGCAGCGCCATGCCCGCCGTATCGGAAACGGCGCCCTTTAAAATAATTTTGTCCTGTGCATACGACCGGGTGGAATAGCATGCCAGGAAAAGCAGTCCCAGCATACAGCACATAAATTTTGATTGATTCATAATTGGAATTGTATAGGTGGAAAAATGACCAATAGCTCCCCTGCGGAATGGAAATCCCACGTGTTTGGCAATGACATAAAATTCCTACAATAACTATCCTTACACCACCCTAAATTTGACTTTTAACTATGCTTTTTTTGCAGCCCCTGTTTTTGGGCGAACGATGCGGCATATAACATCAAGTTGTGTAATTCACTATATTTGAGGACGTTTATTTCCTTTCAGCATAACAGTGCAACCAGTTTCAATGTGATAAGCTCGTATGCAATACATTTATGAAAATTTCACTTTCCCGCCTGACCAGTCATTCACCATCCGTTCAGAAATACTGGAGATAAAGAAATACGCGACGTTGCGATCTCATATCAATTTCGAGATCGCGTTGTTGGAAAATTGCAGCGGGAAACGGTTCATCGGGGACCATATCGCGGATTTCGAAGGAACGGAGCTGGTATTGCTCGGCAGCTACCTGCCGCATTGCTGGCAGTATTACACCACGCTGGACCCGATGATCCAGCCGCAAGCGACCATTATTCATTTTTTCCCGGACTTCCTCGGGCAGCCGCTGCTGGAAAAGCCGGAGGCCCGGCAGGTGAACGAGCTGTTCGACAAAGCGGCGAAAGGGATCGCGTTTTCCGGCTACACCATACAGTCCGCTAAAATGATCATGCAGCAGATGCTGTTCTCCACCGGCATGGCGCGCGTGGCGCTGATGCTCAGCCTGCTGGACCTGCTGGCGAACGCGCCGCAGGCGCAGGTGCTTTCTTCCCCGTATTACAATTCGGTCAGCTCTTCGGGCGAAGCGCAAAAGATCAACAAAGTATTCGATTATATCTTCAGGAATTTCCGCGAAGAAATTTCATTAAAAGCGGTGGCGGACATCCTGCCGATGTCGCCGGCGGCGTTCTGCCGGTACTTTAAGGCGCGCACCAACCGTACGCTGATAGATTTTGTGAAGGAAGTGCGGATCGGCCATGCGGCCAAGTTGCTGCTGGAGAAAAAACACAATGTAACCGAAGCCTGTTACATGAGCGGGTATAACAACCTGTCGAATTTCAATAAACATTTTAAGGAAGTAAAAGGGTTGTCGCCGCGGGATTTTATGCGGCAGTACGAAACGGCGGGCTGAAATTTCTTTTCTTCACCCGTATGAACGCCGGGCAAAGATCACTTTCCTTCAAAAAGATAAAACCCTTCCGCCTCCGTCCAGGTCTCACCCGGCTTTGCGCCCGCAACGCCTTCCTGGTAGCCCGTCATCAGCCGGTTCCATTCCGCGCAGCGTTTGTCGAACGCTTCCGCTTTTTTACCCATTTCTCCCAAATCGGCCCCTTCGGGCACTTCCACGATCATCACCACCGTATGATGACTGCGGAGCAAACGTATGCGCCTGTAACCGGCATGTTCAAAACCTTTCTCCACCTCCGGCCACACGGCGCGGTGATAGGCCAGGTATTCCCGCAGCTTGTCGTCCCCCGGTTTCACCTGCATCACAAAAACCTTTTCCATCAACCGTTCCTGCCGACAGGAAAAGAACAAAAGAACGGCGAACAACATAACAAAACGCATAAGCCAGATTTTAACCGAAATAAAGATAGATACCCGTCATCACAAGCGCAAGCAGCGCCCAAAGCGCCCACACCCTTGCGCTGCTTTTCCCGCCGTTGCACCACGACTGCACGATGGACGGCAGCGGCTGCGCCACCGGCGGTTTGGTAACCAGCGTTACCACGACCAGCATAACGGACATCGCCACGAACAAATAGAACGACAGCAGCAGGAAATGCGGCCAGAAATCCCCGGAAGGAAAGTTCAGCACATGACATGCGCCAACGACGATACAGGCCAGTCCGCCGCCGTAGAGCACCACTTCGGCCGCCTTGCTGTTCACCCGCTTCCACGAAATACCGCCCACGAATACGACGGACAACGGGGGCGCGAGTATGGACACCATCCCCTGGCTCAGCTCAAAAAAACCTTTGCCCGAATGAGAGAACAGGTACGCGACGCCCACCGCCAGCACCGCTCCCAATACCGTTACCCACTGCCCCGTTCTCCTTTTCGCCGCATCGTTCATTTCGCGGCGCCTCGCCAGCACGTCCAGCGTGAATACGGTGCTGAAGGAGTTCAGCCCGGAAGAAACCGTGTCGATCAATGCGGCGATCAGCGCGGCGATGCAGAGGCCCAGCAGGCCATGCGGCATTACGCCGCTTACCAGCGTGATGTACGCGCTGTCAGGCTGCGCTACGTCCCTGTACAATACATAACAAAGGATGCCTGGAAAAATAAAGATGAACGGCATGATGATCTTCAGCGCGGAAATAAAGATGGCGCCGTATTGCCCTTCCTGCATGTTTTTGCCGGCCAGCACCTTTTGCACGATCGTTTGGTCCGTGCACCAGTAGTAGATGCCCACCACCGGGTAGCCCAGCACGATGGCCACCCATGAATATTCCGGGTCGGAGGCCGGGCGGAACAATTGCCAGTGCTGTTTTGGCACGGCATCCGCGAGCGCCTGCAAACCGCCGATCTTTTTCAGCGAGAGATATACGAGAATGACCGAGGAGAGGATGATGACGGCGGATTGAAAAATGCCCGTGCGCACCACCGCCTTCAGCCCGCCCACGGCCGTAAAGCTGGTAGCGATCAGCGCCACGATGGTAACGGCCTGCATCAGCGGGATCTCGAATATCTGCGAAATGATCAGTCCGCCCGCATACAAGGCGCTGCCGAGCCACACCACCAGGATGGAAATGAGGCTGTAGATGACGAGAAAATTATAGGATGGCTTGCCAAACCGCGCCAGCAGGAACTGCGGCATGGTATACACCTTCGTGGAAATATAATGCGGGAGAAAAAACATGGACATGAGAAAAATAAACGCCCATGCCAGCCATTCGAAATTGCTGCCTACCATGCCCTGCGTAAAACCGATGCTCGCAAAGCCTACCAGCATGGAGGGGCCCGCGTTGGCGCTGAACAGGGAAAAACCGATCTGCCACCAGCTCAGCGAGCGGCCGCCGAGAAAAAGATCGCGGCCGGAGGATTTGCTCCGCCTGTTCAGGTAAAATCCCACGGCCATCAAAGCCACGACATACAGCAGCAATACAAGGTAATCGGCTCCCGCCAGCGTTATATTCAAGTAAAAGCGTTTTTGGTTTTATAAAATGACGTTCGGCAGGTATGCCTTTACGGATGAAGGTTCCCATTGCGCGGTACGCGTGATCTTGCCCGCGCGCCGCCAGTATTCCCAATCCACGCGCACCGGCGCGCCTTCGATGCCCGGCAGCTTCCATCCGCCCTTATGCCATTCCGGCCGCACCGAAAAATAACGTTCCAGCCCGTACATGATGGAATATAAGTATTCCACACGGCAATTTTCATCCGCGGTGGCCATCAGGCCCGCGGTATAGAGGGAATAGCCGCCGGAAGAAAAATCCGCTCCGCCCGCATGCGCGAGGTCGCGCACTTCCGCCCACTCCCTCACCCCGCCGATCTGCGTGGGCACAGGCTGCAGGTGGCGCACGCCTACCTGCAGCAAAGTGGGGAACAACCTCGAGGTGCGCTCGGATTCGCCGTAGGACACCTTTACCGGCGACCGTTCGCAAAGCGACCTGATCTCGTCGATACCGGCGGAATGCACGGGCTCTTCGATCCATGCGATGTTCTGCGCCGCGGTCAGATCGAGGAAACGGAGCGTTTGCGTCACGTTCCATACCTGGTTCACGTCCACCGCCAGCCGTACGTCCGGGCCCAGCAGGCAGCGCACGAACTTCACCCTTTCCGCATCTTCCTGCAGGCGGCCGCCAAAGTCCTTGCCGATCTTCATTTTATAACAATCGATCCCGCGTTCGAGGAAGTAGGCGATCTCCGTTTCCAGCTGTGCAAAGCTGTAATTGGTGCC